>CAXTUO010000028.1:5005-13844 GCA_964247175.1 uncultured Acetobacteraceae bacterium
GGCCAGCAGACCCGGCGGCTCCACGTTCTGAATGGTCGCGACCAGGTCCGGCGGCGCCTGCTCGATCAGCCGCAGGGTTTCCAGCGCGCGCTCCCGAAGCTGATGGGCGCGCGCCGCGATCTCGGCACCGTCCGCGCTCGGCTCCGGGATGCGCTCGACATGCGCGGCCAGGGTGGGCGCCCCCTCCACCGCGCCGGCCAGCCGCACGCGCCCGATCCCTTGCAGGATCGCGTGGTGGGTGCCGTCCGGCGCGGTGAGGTAGCGCAGCAGCCGGGCTTCCGTGCCGACGGCATGGAGGTCGGCGAGGCCCGGCTGGTCCGTGGCCGGGTCGCGCTGCAGCACGACGGCGACGTGCCGGCTTTCCCGTGCCGCTGTTTGCAGGGCCTCGGTCGTGACCGGGCGCGTGGCGGCGAGCGGGATCACGGCGCCGGGGAACAGCACCGCTTCCCGGGTCGCGACGACGATCAGCGCGTCCTCCGGCAAGGGGGAAGGCGTCAGGGCTGGGGCGGGGGCGTCCATCACGGCACCTTTCGCAGGACGATGGTCAGGCAGCCGTCCAGGAGGTCGCGGCGGGCCATCTCGTATGTGCCGGGCGGCAGGGCAATGCGGCGCCCGAACTGGCCGTGCGGCAGTTCCATGCGGTGCACCCGCGTGGCGCCGGGCAACGCGGGGAGCCGGCGCGTGCCGACGATGGCAAGCTCGCGGTGGGACACGACCAGCTCGACATCCGCCGCGCGCACGCCCGGCAAGGCGGCGATGACGATCAGCTCGTCCGGGGTTTCCAGCAGGTCCACCGGCGGCTCCCATCCCGTTTCGGCGGGGCGGAAGAACTCGCGGTTCAGGCGGTCGGCGCGCGCCACGAGGGCGAGGGCGTCGGCCCACATCAGGTTGGCAGCGGTCCGGGGCACGGCGGCCTCTCCTTCTAGGGTGTGTGGCGCAGGAGGCACCGGGTCGGCGCGGGGCCGCGGCCGCCAACCCGCTCGCTCCGCATGGCACCTGGCGGTCCTGACGGCTACATGAGATTGCGCCGCCGCCCGATCAACCCGCCGGTACCGGCTTGCGGCGCTCCGGACCTTGCCTCTCCGGGACATCACGGCTGCCGACCGGTCGGCGGCCGAGCTTCTGGACAGCCTGACGTTCCGCGCCCTCGCGGGCGGGCGCCTAGGCGAAAAGCCTTGGCTGAACCCGAACAGCTACGTGCGGGCGTCGGTTCCCGGCCTGGAGGTCGTCACCGGCAAGCGCGACTTGCTCGCCGTGGCCGGCGCGGCGGACCACGGCCTGCCGGTGGAGCGCGCCCGGATCGACGAGCGCCTTTTCGTCGAGACGTTCGGACCTGGCGCGCTGTGGCGATCGAGCCTGCGCCCGGGGGACGCGCTGGTGTTCGCCGGCACGACGGTGCACCGGTCGCACGTCACGCCGGCGATGACCAAGCACCGGCTGAGCGTCGAGATGCGGCTGGTTGCGGTTGCCGTGGGGTGAGCGACGCTTTCAGGATGCACGATCCCGGCATTGTTGACGGTTGATGTTTACCGCGATGCGAGAGAGCGTTGCCGTCTCAGGCGGCGATATGCGGTCCGTCGTGTTGGCTTTCAAACACCAGTCGTCCGTCCAGAGTCCAAGTTGCGTTGCCGGCGTTCCAGAAAAACAGAGTCCATTGGCTCTCATCCCGCTCACCGCCACCGTCCGCTTCATCCAGCTTAGCAGGCCCGATCATCAGGATGCCGCCTAGATCGAAGTCAAGGACCCATCGCGCCGTTTGCTGATCGAACCGGGCGTTCAAGAGGCGCTGTCCATCCAACTGGCCAAGGACCCGATCCCGCTCAGACGCCTCTGACGTTCGGGATGCTCGATAAGGTCCGCCGACCGCTTCCCAGTCGGCATTCTCGATGAAGAGCTGCCAGTCGCCGGTCGGTTTAACCATCCTTCGGTCGAGCGCAGCCTTGACCACAGTGTTGCTGGATGAGTTTGACCGATAAGGGCCATGAACAAGTAGATGGGGCTCACCAGAATTAAACCACATCACCCCAAATTCGCTACAGCGAACAGACCAAATGAACTTTCCTTGCATCTTTAACAGCAGATCAGCAGCTTGTTTAACAGGAGAATTTTGGATTGAGCTCACCTAATAATCTCCTTCTTTAACCGATTTTGCAATCTCGACAAGTTCACTAAACTCTGTGATTCCTTGTTTGGTTATCAGGTCGTGAAATTTACGAAGCTCCTTTTTACTGGTTAGACCCGCCTGACGCGCCGCCGCTGACGCCATCTTGGTCCCTTGTGGATCATCAGCAGATGCGACCAGAACGATCCCGCCCTTCCGTGTTTCGCTGGCAAACCCTTTGCCAGCGAGCGCCAGCGTCGGCTCCGCCCCGTGATCCATCTCCGTAGCTTCTATGGCACCGTGTTCGCTTGAGTCGTCACCTTGCAGCGCCTTTGTCACCGCCATGCCAAGAGCTTCTGCAACTTCCTCCGCCATCGCGGCGCCGACCGGTGCGAGGAACGGGCGCGGCAGCATGTGCGTCGTGCCCAGTTCCTGCGGCACAGCCGCCGGATCGCTGCTTCCAACAACGGCCTGCAGCCCGTCCGCCTGCGCGCCCACGCTGTTCCGTAACGCGCCGCTTCGCAACCAAGGCTCGTCATGCCCGGCAGCGCCCGGCGGCTCTGACAAGCCCTCCCGCACTCGTGCCGCCATGCGTTGCGCCTGCTCGGCCAGCGCCTTGGCCATTATCTCCTCCGGCCGCAGGCGTTCAAGGCGTTCCCGAAGCTCGTCCAGTCCCGTAATCTTCAAACCCATCTGCCGCTCGCCTCCTCATCGGCAGATGTTTTTGATTTGTTCTGAAGTGGGCGCAAGCGAAAAGCAAATGTTTTCGTTGAGCTTATTAAATCCCACGTGGGGGCGGCTCATCCCCTGGTCGCTACGGTCGTTGTGGCTGAGTCCACCCACCCCGCGTTGAGCGCCGCCCCGCTCAGACAGCCACAACCTGCCCCCGCAAGCTGTCCAGCGGCACGGGCGCCGCGTGCGGCCGGGTCGCCAGCATGGCGTCGATCAGCGCCAACGCCTCCACCCGGCCGCTGTTCGCCGCCTGCTCGAACGGGGTCCAGGTCTGCACGAAGTCGAGGGCGGCGAACACCTCCCGGTAGCGGCGCAACTCGCCCGGCGTGAGCGGGATGCCGCGCACGAACGCCTTGTGGGTGGAGATGGTCAGCGCCCGGCGCCCGTCCGCCGGGTCCAGCTCGAACTTCAGCGCGTCGCCGCAGAACAGGATGCGCCGATTGCTGTCGTGCAGCACCGCGTGCCCGGCGAAGTGCCCGGCCGTCAGGTGCAGCGACAAGCCCGGCAGCGGCTCCAGCGTGTCGTCAAACGGCCAGCTCACCTGCAAGGCGCCGGACCATTCGAGGTCGCCGGGGTGCAGCGCAAGCTCCGGGTCGAAGCGGTCCTGCAACTGCCACAGCGCGCCGTAGGAATGGGGGTGGGACGCGGCCAGCACCTGCATCCCGCCGAGGTCCGCGATGTGGCGCAGCGCCGCCTCGCTGAACACCGGGCAGCCCTCGAACCCCATGTTGCCGCCGGGCGTCTGGATCAGGTAGGCGTTGGGGCCGATGCCGCCCACCGGCTCGTTCCAGAAGCGCCACACGCCGGGTTCGACCTCCGCCCAATGGCAGGGGAAGCGGGCCTGCGCCTCCTCCCGCGTCCAGAACTGCCAGCCGTGCTGCGGCACCACATGGCGGGCGTCCAGGCACATGGGGCAGGAGGGCGGCACGGCGAAGTGCCGCTGCCAGTAGCCGCAGTTGTCGCAAACAAAGGCCGGCAGGCGCAGCGCGCCGGCGAAGGGGAGGTAACCCGGACTCACGCTGCCGTTCTCATGACGTCGTTGTCTCCCGCGCCGGGCCGGGACGCAAGGGCGGCGTGCCGGCGCGGGCCGCAGGCCGGCGGCGACGCCCGGCGAGCTGGTTCAGCGCCTCCACCAGCACGGAGAACCCGATGGCGGCATAGATGTAGCCCTTCGGCACGTGCGCGCCGGAGCCGTCCGCGATCAAGGTCATGCCGATCAGCAGCAGGAAGCTGAGGGCCAGCATCTTCACCGTGGGGTGCCGGTTGACGAAGCCGGACACCGGGCCGGAGGCGAGCAGCATCACCCCCATCGCGATCACCACCGCCGCCGCCATGACCGGAAGGTGGTTCGCCATGCCGACCGCCGTGATGACGCTGTCGAGCGAGAACACGATGTCGAGCAGGCCGATCTGCACCACCGTGCCCAGGAAGCTTGCATGGGCCGAAGGGGCGGCCTCGTGCTCGCCTTCGCCCTCGATGCGCGCGTGGATCTCTTCCGTCCCCTTGTAGACCAGGAACAGCCCGCCGCCGATCAGCACCAGGTCGCGCCAGGACACGTCGTGCCCGGCCACCGCGAACACTGGCGCGGTGAGCCGGGTGATCCCGGAGATCGCCGCCAGCAGCGCGAGGCGCGTCACGAGCGCCAGCGCCAGGCCGACCTGCCGCGCCCGCGCCTGCCGCGCCGGCGGCAGGCGGCCCGCGAGGATCGACACGAAGATCAGGTTGTCGATGCCGAGCACCACCTCCAGCAGCGTCAGCGTCAGCAGGCTGACCCACGCCTGCGGGTCCGCGAGCCAGGCCGTCGCCCCGGACATCAACGTTTCCGTCCACGCCTCCATCTCAAGCTTCCCCGGTCCGCCCGCGCCGCCGGTCCCACCATCCTTGCACCGCGCCGAGCGCGCGCAACGTGGGGCGCCTGAGGACAGGAAGGTCCTCCGCCAGCAGCAGGATGCCAATGGGGAGCATCCAGAAGCCGAGGATGGGCAGGAAGCCGACGAAGCCGCCCAGGATCAGCGCCACGGCCAGCGGCACCCGCGCCCACCCGGCGCCCGGGCGGCGCAGCCATTCCATGGCCCGGCGCACCGGCCCGGGCAACCCGGCCAGCAGGCGATGCAGCGGGCGTTCGTCGATGCTGTCGGATTCGGCCATCATCCCTTGGACTCCTTCGCGGTGGACGCCGCGCCGGACGGGAAGCAAGGCCATTGCGGGTGGAGCCAAGGGTCCGGGCCAAGCAACAGCCATGCGCTCCACGTCCTGACGTGGCACAAGGCGATCCGACATCGCAGGGTTGGCCGGCATGCCGGCGTCCCAGCCAGAGGGGCCCGGATCAGTTGCACGCGGAGGTTGGAACGAAGGCGGCCGAGATCAAGTCGCCTGCCGGGGAAAGACGGAGCGCCGCCTGTTGAGCGCCCGGCGCAAGGACGCCCCGGCATCAGCGGTGGCGCCGCCGGGGCGGACGGGCGGGCGGCGGACGGGCAGGCGGCGGTGGCGCCGGGCCGTGCTGGGCCTGTTTCTCGGCGTGGCGCTGCTGCCAACCGTGCTGGTGGCAGCGTTCCGCTTCGTGCCCGTGCCCGCGACCCCGCTGATGGCCGTGCGCGCGGCGCAGGGCTACGGGTGGGAGCATGCGTGGGTCCCCCTGCGCCAGATGTCCCCCATCCTGGCGCGGGCCGTGGTCGCGTCGGAGGACAACCTGTTCTGCGACGAGCGCCTGGGATTCGACGAGGCCGCGCTGCTCGGCCAGGTCGCCGCCTGGTGGCGCGGCGCCCGCCCGCGGGGGGCCAGCACGGTCACCATGCAGGTGGCCAAGAACGTGTTCCTGTGGCCGGGGCGCGACATCGTGCGCAAGCTGGCCGAGGCGGCGCTGACGCCGCAGATCGCGCTGGCCTGGCCGAAGCAGCGGGTGATGGAGGTTTACCTCAACAGCGTCGAGTTCGGCCCCGGCATCTACGGGGCGGAAGCCGCGTCGCAGCACTTCTTCCACCGCCCGGCCTCCCGGCTCACGCCGCAGCAGGCCGCCCGCCTTGCCGTGGTGCTGCCCAGCCCGCTGCATTGGTCCGCCGCGAACCCCGGCCCCTATGTCGTGGCGCGGGCGGCGACGGTCCTGCGGCGGGTGGAGGAGCTGGGGCCGCGGCTCGCCTGCCTCATGCCGGCGGCGGAGGCGCGATAGGTCGCCCTACGCCGGCTGCGGCAGTCCGCGCAGGAACAAAGCGACGCTGTCCCGGCACCAGGCATCGAGCGCTTCCCGGTCCAGGCTGTCGCCGAAACCGACCGCCCGCGCCTGCGGGCCGGCCAGTACGAGGTGCTGGAACTGCTCCGCCAGGAAGGCGAGGCGCACCGGGCTGTCGTCCGGACGGTGCGCGTGCAGCAAGCGGCCGACCCGCTCGACGCCCGCGTGGGCGCCGGCGTCGCGCAGCGCGTCGGCGAGTTCCGGGAATCGCTTGGCCTCCGCCACCATCAGGCGGTGCAGCGCCAACGCGGAGGGCGTCAGAGCCACGGCCAACATGCGCCGCCCGGCCGCCAGCAACGCGGCGTCGAGCGAGGGCGCACCCTCCATCGCCGCGTCGAACCCGGTCAGCCAAGCGGCGATCAGGCGCTGCACCACCGCGAGGAACACCGCCTCCTTGTCGGCGAAGCGGGCATAAAGGGTGCGCTTGGACACGCCGGCCTTGCCCGAAATCGCTTCGATGCTGGTGGCGGCGAAGCCGTCCCGCAAGAACAACCCGGCGGCGGCATCGAGGATGCGCGCCGCCAGCTCGGCCGAGGCAGCGGCGGTCGGGCGGCCGCCGCTGCGGGGCCGATCAATAGTAACGATAGTAGTGCGGACGGTAATAGCCGGGTCCGCCGACCGGGACGACGATGCAGCCGCCGAGCGTCGCCGCGATGCCGAGCGCCGCCAGCGCCCGGATCAAGCGCCGCCGTGTGCGTGGGTGGGTGGTCATGCAAACCTCCTGCTGCCGATGCCGAGCGTAACGAAAACGCGCCCGGTGCGTTGCATTATGCCACATGGGGTTGGCGGTGGCGCTCCGCAATGGCAAGACACCGGCCCGGCGGCCCGGGCCGTGTGGTCCCCCTGACCGTGATCCTCCCGCGCCTTGACCCCCGTGGCCGGGCATTTTATCCCCGCCCCGACCGGAGAACCCTATGAACGCTGTGCACGCTACGCTGATCGCCATCCTCCAGGGGGCGACGGAACTGTTTCCCGTGAGCAGCCTGGGCCATGCCGTGGTCCTGCCGTCGCTGGTCAACTGGGCGGTCGATCAGCGGTCGCCGGAGTTCCTGCCGTTCCTGGTCCTGCTGCACCTCGGCACCGCGGTGGCCTTGCTGGCCTACTTCTGGCGGGACTGGCTGGCGCTGGTCCTGGGCGTGCTCGGCGTGCCGGGGGCGGAGCGCACGCGGGAAAGCCGGCGCGTGTTCATGCTGATCGTGATCGCCACCATTCCGGCCGTCGTGATCGGCTTCGTGCTGGAGAAGTTCGTGCGCGGCCTGTTCGGCTCCCCGGTGGTGGCCGCGAGCTTCCTGATCGTGAACGGCGTCATGCTGCTGGCCACCGAGCGGCTGCGGGCCCGGGCGGTGGATGCCCGGCCGATGGCGACGCTGGGCGTCGTGGATGCCGTGGTGATCGGGTTCTGGCAGTGCCTCGCGCTGATCCCCGGCATCTCGCGCTCGGGGGCGACCATCGTGGGCGGGCTGCTGCGCGGGGTGGACCATGCCGGGTCGGCGCATTTCTCGTTCCTGATCGCGACGCCGATCATCCTGGGCGCCACCGTGCTGGAGGTGCCGCACCTGCTGCACGCGTCCGTGCCCCCCGGCGTGTTCCAGACCGCGGCACTGGCCGCCGTGGTCGCGGGCGTCGTCGCCTGGCTCAGCACGGCGTTCCTGATGCGCTGGTTCCGTCAGCATGAGCAGACGGGGCTGAACCCGTTCGGCATCTACTGCATCGTGTTCGGCGCCGCGGCGCTGGGCGTCATCCTGACCTGACCGGCGTCCGCGCCCGCCCCCCTTCGGAGATCGCAGAATGGGTCCGCAGATCGGCCGCTACCCCGACGTTCCCGCCTTCATCTACGGCGTCACCCGCGAGATCTGGGAAGACCGCGGCATCGGCGGCAAGCTCGACAAGTACTACGCCGCCAACTGCCTGGTGCGCGCTGCGACCGGGCTGACCGCGGACAACAGCGGCGTCACCGCGCAGACCCTGCAGACCCTGCACCAGTTCCCCGACCGGCACCTGGTGGGGGAGGAGGTGATCTGGGCCGATGGCGGCGACGGCTCCTTCCTGTCGTCGCACCGCCTGATCTCCGTGATGCGCCACCAGGGCGACGGCAGCTACGGCCGGGCGACCGGGCGGCTGGTGAAGTCCCGCATCATCGCCGACTGCTGGGTCACGAACGAGCAGGTCACGGAGGAATGGCTGGTCCGCGACCAGGCGAGCTTCGCCCGCTGCCTCGGCCTGGAACCGCGGGACCTGGCGCGGCAGATGGTGGCGCATGACCTCCGCGCGTCGGGCAAGGTCGGCTTTTTCCTGCCGGAGCACGACCTGCCGGGCCGCTACCGCCCGGTGGTGCAGCAGGGGGCGGAGATCGACCTGTACTGCGACGGCTACCAGCGCATCTGGGGCCAGAAGGACCCTTCGGCGATCCGCGACCTGTACTTTCACGGCGCCAGCCTTGCCGCACCCGGCGGCGAGGACTTCCACGGCCACGACGACATCGACCGCTTCTTCCTCGGCTACCTCGCCTCCTTCCCCGACGCGGTGTTCACCGTCGAGAGCGCCACGGCCAACCATGACCCCGGCCAGGCGCCGCGCGTCGCCCTCCGTTGGTCGCTGCGCGGCACCCATTCCGGCTTCGGCCATTTCGGCGAGCCGACGGGCGCCCCGGTCTATGTCATGGGCCTCAGCCACGCGCAGGTGGTGGGCGGGCGCATCCAGCAGGAATGGCTGGTGACGGACGAGGTGGTGATCTGGAAGCAGATCGAGGCGCACCTTGAGGGCCGCGCCGGGGCGGGATA
>CAXTUO010000029.1:0-13816 GCA_964247175.1 uncultured Acetobacteraceae bacterium
TGCGCCCCCTGCCCCACGCCGCCCCGCCCGTGGCGCTGCCGCCGCAGCCGGAGCCTGCGTCTAACATGACGCAGGCCGAGTTCATGGGCATCGTCGAGCGCATGAAGGAATACATCGTCGCCGGCGATGCGTTCCAGATCGTGCCGAGCCAACGCTTCTCCGTGCCGTTCGCTTTGCCGCCGTTCTCCCTTTACCGTGCCCTCCGCCGCATCAACCCGGCGCCGTTCCTGTTCTTCCTCGACTTCGGCGGCTTCGCCGTGGTGGGCAGCAGCCCCGAGGTGCTGGTGCGGCTCCGCAATGGGATCGTCACCATTCGCCCCCTTGCCGGCACCCGGCCCCGCGGCGCCACAACCGTGGAGGACGAGCGGCTGGAAGCCGAGCTGCTGGCGGACCCCAAGGAGCGGGCGGAACACCTGATGCTGCTCGACCTCGGCCGCAACGACGTGGGCCGCGTCGCAGAATTGGGCAGCGTGCGGGTCGTCGAAAGCTTCCGCATCGAGCGGTTCAGCCACGTCATGCACATCTCCTCCACCGTGGAGGGCCGGCTCAGGCCGGAGCTGGAGGCGCTCGACGCGCTGGTCGCCGGGTTTCCCGCGGGCACGCTGACCGGTGCCCCGAAAATCCGCGCCATGCAGATCATCGAGGAGCTGGAGCCGACCCGGCGCGGCATCTACGCCGGCTGCATCGGCTACTTCGCCGCCAACGGCACCATGGACACCTGCATCGGGCTGCGCACCGCCGTGGTGAAGGACGGCACCATGTATGTGCAGGCCGGCGGCGGCGTGGTGGCGGACAGCACGGCCCTCGGCGAATACGAGGAAACCCGGCACAAGTCCCGCGCCCTGTTCCGCGCCGCCGAGGAGGCGGTCCGCTTCGCCGCCCTGAAAGCCTAGTCCCATGCTCCTGCTGATCGACAACTATGACAGCTTCACCTTCAACCTGGTGCATTTCTTGGGCGACCTCGGCGTGCCCTGCACGGTGCGGCGCAACGATGACATCTCGCCCGGCGATGCGCTGGCCATGGCGCCCGAGGCCATCGTGCTCTCGCCCGGCCCCTGCACGCCGGACGAGGCGGGCGTTTGCCTCGACCTGATCGCCGCGGCGGCGGGGCGCGTCCCGGTGCTGGGCGTCTGCCTGGGGCACCAAGCCATCGGCCAAGCGTTCGGCGGCCGGGTGGTGCGGGCAGCCCGCCCCATGCACGGCAAGCTCAGCCCGGTCCGCCATGAAGGGACCGACGTGTTCACCGAGTTGCCCAGCCCGTTCGAGGCGACGCGCTACCACAGCTTGGTTGTCGAGCCGGAAACCCTGCCTCCTACGCTCGTGCCGACAGCCTGGACGGAGGACGGCTCCATCATGGGCCTGCGCCACCGCGACCTGCCGATCTTCGGCGTGCAGTTCCATCCGGAAAGCATCGCCTCCGAGCACGGGCACAAGATCCTGGCGAACTTCCTCGCCCTCGCGCGCCGGCCTGTGCCCGCCTGCGCCGCCTGACCGCCGCGCGGCATGGCCAGCCTCAAACCGGTTCTCGCCCAGCTTGCATCCGGCGCCACCCTGTCGGCCGATGAAGCCGAGGCGGCGTTCGGCACCATCATGTCCGGCGAGGCGACTCCCGCGCAGATCGCCGGCCTGCTGATGGCGATGCGGGTGCGGCGGGAAACGGTGGCGGAACTGACCGGGGCGGTGCGCGCCATGCGGTCCCGCATGACGGCGATGCTGGCGCCGCCGGACGCGGTCGATGTGTGCGGCACCGGCGGCGACAATGCCGGCACCCTCAACGTGTCCACGGCGGTGACGTTCGTGCTGGCCGGCTGCGGGGTGCCGGTCGCCAAGCACGGCAACCGCGCCCTGTCGTCGCGGACGGGGGGCGCCGACGTGCTGGCCGCGTTGGGCGTGAACGTGGACGTGGCGCTGGACCGCTTGCCGGACGTGCTGGCTGCGGCCGGGTGCGTGTTCCTGTTCGCGCCCCGGCACCACGCGGCGCTTCGCCATGCGGCCGGGCCACGGGTGGAACTCGGCACGCGCACGATCTTCAACCTGCTGGGACCATTGGCCAACCCGGCCGGGGTGCGCCGGCAACTCACGGGGGTCAACGATCCCGCCTGGCTGCGGCCGATGGCCGAGACCCTGCACGCGCTCGGCACCGAGCGCGCCTGGCTGGTGCACGGCCAAGGGCTGGACGAGCTGACCCTGGCCGGGACGAGCCAGGTCGTCGCGGTGCACGACGGCGCATACCGGGAGTTCAGCGTGGTGCCGGAGGACGCCGGGCTGGAACGCTCGCCGATCGAGGCCATCCGCGGCGGCGATGCCGCAACGAACGCCGGCGCCTTGCGCGCGTTGCTGCACGGAGAGCCTGGGCCTTACCGCGACACCGTGCTGCTGAACGCTGCGGCCGCGCTGATCGTCGCCGGGGGAGCGCAGGATCTGCGGTCGGGCGTGGCGCGGGCGGCAAAGGCCATCGACAACGGCTCCGCTGCTGCTGCACTCGACAAGCTGCGGCGCGCAACTGCTTGATGTCTGTGGAGTGAGTGGAATGGACGTCGCGATCCCCGATGCGTTGGCCCAGATTTGCGCGGAAACGCTGAGCGAGGTGGAGCGCCGCCGTGCCGAGACGCCGGCCACGGCGCTCGCGAGCCGGCTGCACCTGCGGCGCAACCCCACCCGCGGCTTCGGCCATGCCTTGAAGGAGGCCGTGGCGCGGGGCGGCTACGGCCTGATCGCCGAGATCAAGCGGGCGTCGCCGTCCGCTGGGGTGATCCGCCCCGACTTCCATCCTTCGCTGCTGGCCCGGACCTATGCCGACGCGGGCGCCACCTGCCTGTCCGTGCTGACCGACGTCCCATATTTCCAAGGCTCGCCCGACCACCTGAAAGTCGCCCGGGCCACGGTCCCGCTGCCGGTGCTCCGCAAGGATTTCATGCTCGACACCTGGCAGGTTTATGAAAGCCGGTTGATGGGGGCCGACTGCATCCTGCTGATCATGGCGGCGCTTTCCGATCAGCAGGCGCGGGAGCTTGAGGAGTTGGCGCGGGCGCTGGACATGGACGTGCTGGTCGAGGTGCATAACCGGGCCGAGCTGGACCGCGCCCTGGGGCTGCAAACGTCGCTGATCGGAATTAACAACCGCGATCTGAAGACGTTGCAAACCGACTTGCAGACCACGATTGAGCTTGCGCCGCATGTGCCCTCGGACCGGTTCCTGATCGCCGAGAGCGGCATCCGCAGCCATGACGACGTGCGCCGTCTGGCGGACGCCGGGGCGTCCTGCTTCTTGGTGGGGGAGAGCCTGCTGCGGCAGCCCGATGTCGGCGCCGCCACCCGCGCCCTGCTGGGCACCCCATCATAATGGCGGAACTGACGCATTTCGATGCCGAAGGCCGGGCAGTCATGGTCGATGTGTCCGCCAAGGCCGAGACCGACCGGACGGCGACCGCACGGGTCAGCGTGGCGATGCTGCCGGAAACGCTGCGGGTGATCCTGGCCGGCGAGGCCAAGAAGGGCGACGTGCTGGGCGTGGCGCGGCTGGCCGGCATCATGGCGGCGAAGCGCACGGCGGACCTCATCCCGCTGTGCCATCCGCTGCCGATCTCGGCGGTGACGCTCGACCTTGGGCCATCGCCGTCCGGCGACGGCATCGACATCGCCGTCACCGTCCGCACCACGGGCCGCACCGGGGTGGAGATGGAGGCGCTGACCGCCGCAAGCGTTGCGGCGCTGACGGTGTATGACATGTGCAAGGCGATCGACCGCGGCATGCGGATCGACGGGCTTCGCGTCGTGCACAAGGCGGGCGGCAAGTCCGGCGATTTCCGGCAAGGGTGAGGCGATGCTGTCGGTCGAGGAAGCCCGCGCCCGCATCGTCGGGCCGCTCCGTCCCACCCCGGCTGAGACGGTCGCCTTGCCGGAGGCCTGGGGCCGGGTGCTCGCCAGCCCGCTGCACGCCCGGCTGACCCAGCCGCCCGCCGACGTTTCGGCCATGGACGGCTACGCGCTGCGCACGGCGGACGGACGGGCCGGCGCGCGAATCGCGGTGGTCGGCCATGCCCCCGCGGGCCGGCCGTTCACCGGCCAAGTCGCAGACGGCGAGGCCGTCCGGCTATTCACTGGGAGCGTCGTGCCCGGCGGCGCCGACAGCGTGCTGCCGCAGGAGGACGTGGACCGGGACGGCGACTGGATCACGGTTCGGGAAGCGGCGCGGGCCGGGCGCCATATCCGCCGCGCCGGCCAGGATTTCCGCCATGGCGACATCCTGGCGGCGGCCGGCACCCGCCTAGGCGCGCGTGCCATCGGACTGATCGCGGCGGCGAACCACCCGTGGGTCGCCGTGCACCGGCAGCCGCGCATCGCGATCCTCGCGACCGGCGACGAGATCGTGCTGCCGGGCGAGCCCTTGGCGGCCGGCGGCATCGTCAGTTCCAACGCGCACGCTTTGGCGGGGCTGGTCCGTGCCGGCGGCGGCATCCCATTGGTGCTGCCCATCGCCCCGGACGACCCGGCGGCCATCGCGTCCGTCGCGGACCGCCTGTCCGGCATCGACCTCCTGCTGACCACGGGCGGCGCCAGCGTCGGCGAGCATGACCTGGTGCAGACCAGCCTCGCGACCCGCGGCTTCGCCCTTGATTTCTGGCGCATCGCGATGCGGCCCGGCAAGCCGCTGCTGTTTGGGCGGCTCGGCGACGTGCCCGTGCTTGGGTTGCCCGGCAACCCGGTTTCGGCCTTCGTCTGCGCCTTCCTGTTCTTGCTTCCTGCGCTCAACCGGCTCAATGGCCTTGCAGACGACGCGTTGCGGCCGGTTGAGGCGCGGGTGGCCGCGCCCATGGCTGCGAACGATCATCGGGCCGACCACATTCGGGCGGCGCTCTCAACGGACCCGGCCAGCGCACTGATCGCGACGCCGTTTGATCGGCAGGATTCGTCGCTGCTGCAACTGCTGGCCAATGCCGGATGCCTGATTCTCCGTGCGCCGCACGCGCCGGCGCTGCAGGCCGGCGCCACTGTTTCCGTGCTTCGGTTGGACATAGGCGGCCTGTAACTTCCCGCTGCGTGCCGTAAGTGACAGGAACGATTGACAGGCGTTGGCGAACCAATGTAGAACGAATCGGGTTGCCTTTTTGTTCTACATGTGTTTTATTTTTACCAGGCTGTTCCATCGGGCACGAAAGAGCTTTGCCATGCTGACGCGCAAGCAGCACGAGTTGCTGACGTTCATCGACGCCCATCTCAAGGCGACCGGCTTCTCCCCCAGTTTCGAGGAGATGAAGGAGGCTTTGCAGCTCCGGTCAAAATCCGGGATCCACCGCCTGATCTCGGCTTTGGAGGAACGGGGCTTCCTGCGCCGGCATCACCACCGCGCCCGGGCGCTTGAGGTCACGCGGCTGCCGAACCAGGCTGGCCGGGAGCTTGTCGTGGCGGCGCCGGCACCGTTCGCGCCCAACGTCATCCGGGGAGACTTCTCCGGCCGTTTCCCGGCCGTGCGCGCGGCGAATGAGGCGGCGGCGGTGCACTTGCCGCTGTATGGCCGCATCGCCGCCGGGTTGCCGATCGAGGCGTTGCGGGACCAGGGAGCGCAAATCGAGGTGCCCCTCGCTTTGCTGGGCAACGGCGAGCACTACGCGCTTGAGGTCGCGGGAGACTCCATGGTGGAGGCGGGCATCCTCGACGGCGACACGGTGGTGATCCGCAAGGGCGACGTGGCGGAAAACGGCCAGATCATCGTGGCGCTGATTGACGATGCGGAGGTCACGCTGAAGCGCCTGCGGCGCCGCGGCAACTCGGTCGCGCTGGAGCCGGCCAACCAGCGGCATGAGATCCGTATCTTCCCGGCTGACCGGGTCAAGGTGCAGGGCAGCTTGGTCGCGCTGCTGCGGCGTTACTGATTACTCCGCCGCGGCGGGCGGCAGCTCGTCCGGCGTCGCCATCGGCAGGTTGGGCACGCTTCGGCGCGGCGTCGGCGGCCCCGGCACCCATGGCCGGTCGCCGCGGTAGGCGCGGTCGGACAGGATGCGCGGCGCAGCGCCGGTCAACCAAATCGCCGTCGCCCCGTCCCGCCACACGCTGAACCGGTCAACAAAAGGAATGCCGCCCGGACACTCGCCCCGGGCCGGCTCGGCGGAGACCAGCAGGTCGATACCTGTGCAATCGGGGCGGGCGCGGCTGCGCAGGACCAGGGCGTGATGGCCGCCACCCTGGACACGGCAGGCGTCGGCATCGCACGACGCGGGCTCCCCGGTCCGCACCGGCACGAGCGGCCCGGCCGCAAGCTGGTTCTGCCATGCGTCGCGCACGAACTTGGACGCGCCGGATTGCGACATCAAATAGTACCGGTCCGCCCGGATGGCGATCAGGCGTGCCTCGGACGAGACCAGGATGTCGGGTGCCGGCGCTGCGAGGGGCGACAGCAGCCCGGCCAGCATGACCGGCACCCCCGCCAGCCGCGGTCGCGACCGCCACAATCCAAGCCAGGCCAGGCCCAAGCTGAACACGCAAAGTCCCCAAGCCGGCATGTGGGGCACCGGCAGGGTGGCCGAGGGCCAGGCGGACACGGTACGGCCGATCCACAAGATGCCGTCGATGCCCCACCCCATCGGCGCCAAGGCCAGCCGTTCGAGGCCAAGCGGCATCAGCAGCAGCGCCAGCAGGCCCAGCGGCATCACCCAGAATGCCGTCAGCGGCACGGCGGCCACGTTGGCGACGATGAAGTAAAGCTGGAAATGCCCGAAGTGGTAGGCGCCGAACGGGGCCGAAGCGGTCCCCGCCAGCAAGCTGGTGAGCACGAGCGCCACGACGTGCGAGGCGATGCGCCGCCCCCACCCCCCGCCGTACAGCCGGGCCAGCAGCGGGCGCAGCGCCTCGTAGCCGGTGATCAGCGCCAAAACGGCGGAAAAGCTCATGCCGAAGCTCGCGCCCACCACCTCGTTCGGCGAAAGCAGCACCAGCGCCACCGCAGCCAGCGCCAGCCCGCGCAGCGACAGCGCCCGGCGGCCCAGCACGAGGCCCAGAGTCACCAGGCACGCCATGGCGAAACTGCGCATGATCGGCAAATGCGCCCCGGTCAGCAGCAGGTAGCCGCCGCCGACAACCAGCGCCGCCCCGGCGGCAATCGCCTTGGTCGGCCAATGCAGGGCGGCATGTTCGGACAGTGCCAACAGCAGCCGGGTCGTCCCCATGGCCACGCCCATGACGATGCCGATGTGCAGGCCGGCCACGGCCAGCAGGTGCGCCAGGCCGGAGTCGCGGAACGCTTCGCGGTCTTGCTGCGGGATGGCCGTCGTGGTGCCGGTCAGCAAGGTCGCCGCGACCGCGCCGGCCGGACCCGGCAACCCCGCCATCGCCCGGCCGGCGATCCAGTCGCGCACGCCTTGCAAGGCGGCCGCGCCGCCGCGGGGCGGCGCCCGCTCCAGCACCTCGGACGGGTTCAGCGCGTAGCCGGACCCGCCCAGCCCCGAGAAGAACGCGTCCCGCTGCAGGTCCCAAGCGCCGGGGAGCGCCGGCGAGGAGGGGGGCCGGATCAGTGCCCGCACCCGCACCCGGTCCCCCGTGCCCATCGCGGCCGCGTCCAGCCGATGCAGGCGGACCCGCACCAGCCGAGCCAGCGGCGGCGCATTAGGTTCCAGCCGCACGTCGGACAGCGTGACTCGACGCCCTTCCGGCAGCAGGTCCACGCCGCGCACCGTGCCGGTCAGGACGACGGCCCGCGTCGGCAACGGCTCCATGGGCAACGCGCGCCAGGTCGCCGCCTGGCCTGACAGGAAGCCGAGCGCCGCGAACAATCCCGCCAACGCCAAGGCCCGTGCCATCGGCAGGCGCCAGCCGACGATGCAAGCCAACAGGGCGCTCAGCACCGCCGCCGCCCCGGCCCAAGCGTTCGGCTCCGCCTGCAAGTCGAAGTAGGCGACCACGCCGGCGCCCATGCAGACCGAAAGCCAGGGCACGAAGCGCCCCCGCTCCGCCTCGACCCAGCCCTGCCACCGGGCTTGCAGCCATGCCGCCTGAAACGCGCCGAGCGCCGCGATTGCCTGTTGCACAGCCCCTCCTTGCGATATCGTAGCGATTTGCCGCTCTCGACGCCACTTTCCGGCGTGTTAGACAACGCCCATGACCGTCCGTACCCGTTTCGCTCCCAGCCCAACCGGCCAGCTCCACATCGGCGGTGCCCGCACGGCGCTGTTCAACGTCCTGTTCAGCCGCCACCACGGCGGCGAGTACCTGCTGCGGATCGAGGACACCGACCGGGAGCGCAGCACGGCCGCGAACACGCAGGTCATCCTGGACGCGCTGGACTGGCTCGACCTGTCGCCCGACCAGCCCCCGGTGTTCCAGTCCACCCGGCAAGCCCGCCATGCCGAGGTCGCGCAGCAGATGCTGGGAAGCGGCCACGCTTACCTGTGCTTCTGCACCCCGGAGGAGTTGCGGGAGATGCGGGAGCGCGCGGTGGCCGAGGGCCGCCCGCCCCGCTACGACGGGCGCTGGCGGGACCGCGACCCGGCCGAGGCCCCGCCCGGCGTCAAGCCCGTCATCCGGCTGCGTGCGCCGCAGATCGGCGAGACGGTGGTGGACGACCTCGTGCAGGGCAGCGTCCGCGTCGCCAACAGCGAGCTGGACGACATGATCATCCTGCGCAGCGACGGCACGCCGACCTACCTGCACGCGGTCGTGGTGGACGACCATGACATGGCGATCACCCACGTGATCCGCGGCGACGACCACATGACCAACACGTTCCGCCAGATCCAGATCTACCAGGGCATGGGCTGGGACCTGCCCCGCTTCGCCCACCTGCCGATGATCCACGGCCCGGACGGCGCGAAGCTGTCGAAGCGGCACGGCGCGGTCAGCGTGCTGGAGTACCGCGAGCAGGGCTTCCTGCCGGAGGCGCTGTGCAACTACCTGCTCCGCCTCGGCTGGGGTCACGGCGACACCGAGGTGCTGGACCGCGAAGAGGCGATCCGTTTGTTCGACCTGGACGGCGTCGGCAAGGCGGCAGCCCGGATGGATTTTTCCAAGTTGCAGCACATCAACGGCGTGTGGCTGCGCCGGGCCGATGATGACCGGCTGACACGGGAAGTCGTCCGGCGGCTTGCCGCGACGCACGGCCTGCATGCCGACGCGACCGGGACGGCCCGCGTCCGGGCGTTGATGCCGGGGTTGAAAGAGCGTGCCAAGACGCTGGCCGACCTCACTGAAAGTGCGGCGTTCCTGCTGCGACCCGCCCCCTTGCCGTTCGAGCCGAAGGCGCTGGCCCTGCTGACCCCTGAAAGCAAGGCGACGCTCCGGCAGGTCGCCCCGATCCTGGACGCCACCGATTTCACGCCGCCGGCGCTGGACACGGCGCTGCGGCAGTTCGCGGAAGCGGCCGGGCGCAAGCTCGGCCAGGTGGCGCAGCCGCTCCGCGCCGCGCTGACCGGCAGCACCATGAGTCCTGGCATCGACGAAACGCTCGCCGCCCTTGGGCGCGAGGAAGCATTGGCCCGCATCGCGCTCGCCGCCGCCTGATGCGCTACCCGCACCGCCACCTGCTGGCCATCGAGGGGCTGCACCCGCCCGAGATCGCCGGGCTGCTCGACTTGGCCGAGAGCTACGTGTTGCTGAACCGCTCCGGCAAGACGCAGCGCGACCTGCTGCGGGGCCGCACCTTGATCAACCTGTTCTTTGAGGACAGCACGCGCACGCGCACGAGCTTCGAACTCGCGGGCAAGCGGCTGGGGGCGGACGTGATCAACATGTCGGTCTCCACCAGCAGCGTGAACAAGGGCGAGACGCTGCTCGACACCGCCGCCACGCTCAACGCCATGCGCTGCGACCTGCTGGTGGTGCGCCACGACCAGTCGGGGGCGCCGAACCTCCTGGCGCAGAAGGTCTCCTCCGCCGTGATCAACGCGGGCGACGGCACGCACGAGCACCCGACGCAGGCCCTGCTGGACGCGCTGACGCTGCGCCGCCGCCGGGGCACGCTGGAGGGCCTGCTGGTGGCGATCTGCGGCGACGTGCTGCACAGCCGGGTCGCCCGGTCGAACATCCACCTGCTGGGCACCATGGGTTGCCGTGTGCGCGTGGTCGGCCCCCCGACCCTGATCCCCGCCGCTGCGGCGGCCTTGGGCGTCGAGGTGTTCCATGACATGCAGGCCGGGCTGCAAGGCGTTGATGTCGTGATGATGCTCCGCTTGCAGCGGGAGCGCATGGCCCGCGGCCTGGTACCCAGCGCCCGCGAGTACTTCCGCTTCTTCGGGCTGGACGCGGCCAAGCTCGCTGCCGCCAAGCCCGACGTGCTGGTGATGCATCCCGGCCCGATGAACCGCGGGGTCGAGATCGACAGCGCCGTCGCCGACGACCCCGTGCACAGCGTCATCGGCGAGCAGGTGGAGATGGGCGTCGCCGTCCGCATGGCCGTGCTGGACATCCTGTCCCGAGGCGGCCTTCGCAATGGCTGACCTGCTGTTCACCAACGTCCGCCTCCTCGACCCTGGAAGCGGCCTCGACCAGCCCGGCGAGCTTCTGGTGCAGGGCGGCCTGATCGCCGACTTCGGGCCGAGCCTTGGCCGACCGGATGTGCCGACGCTCGACGGCGACGGCGCGATCCTGTGCCCGGGCCTGGTGGATATGCGCGCCGCCTTGGGCGAGCCGGGCTACGAGTACCGCGAAACCGTCGCTTCCGCCGCCGCCGCCGCCGCGTCGAGCGGCATCACCACGCTCGCCGCCCTGCCAGACAGCCTGCCCGCCATCGACGACCCGGCGCTGGTCCGCCTGCTGCGCGCCCGCGGCGAGGAAACCGGCAGCCTGTCCATCCTGCCCTACGGCGCCGTGACCCGCGGCTGCCACGGCAAGGAAATGGCGGAGATTGGCCTGCTGCGGGAAGCCGGCGCCGTTGCCTTCACCGACGGGCAGCGCGCGGTCGGCGACGCCCGAATGATGCGCCTCGCCCTGTCCTACGCCCGCGGCTTCGGCGCCCGCATCGTGCAGCATCCGGAGGACCCGGCGCTGGCGGAAGGCGGCGCTGCAACGGAAGGCGAACTCGCGACCCGGCTGGGCTTGCCGGGCGTGCCAGCGGCGGCGGAGGCCATCCTGGTCGCCCGCGATATCCGCCTCGCCCAGCTCACCGGGGGGGCGCTGCACTTCGCTCATGTCTCAACGGCGGAGGCGTTGGCGCTGATCCGTCGGGCCAAGCAGGACGGCATCGACGTGACCTGCGACACCGCGCCGCCCTATTTCGACCTGAACGAGACGGCCATCGGCGACTTCCGCACCTATGCCAAGCTGTCCCCGCCGCTGCGGCCGGAAGCGGACCGGGTGGCCGTTTGCGCGGCGCTTGCGGACGGCACGGTGGACGCCGTCGCGTCCGACCATCAGCCGCGGGACGCCGACGACAAGCGCCTGCCCTTCGCGCTGGCCTCGCCCGGCGGCGCAGGGCTTGCCACCCTGCTGGGCGTGACGCTGGCCCAGGTGCATGGCAACGGGCTGCCGCTGCTGCGGGCGCTTGACCTGCTCACGGCGCGGCCCGCCCGGGTGCTGGGCATCGAGGCCGGGTGCCTCGCCAAGGGCTTTCCGGCCGATCTGTGCCTGTTCGACCTCGAACGCATCTGGAAGGTCGAGGCCGGGCTGCTGCCCGGCAAGGCGCCGAACACGCCGTTTGACGGCCGCGCGTTGGAGGGCCGGGTGGTCGGCACCTGGAAAGCCGGACGGCGGGTGTTCGGATGAGTGACGCCCTCATGACGGTTGCCGTTGCAGCGGCGGCCTATCTGATCGGGTCCATCCCCTTCGGCTGGCTCCTGTCGCGGGCGGCCGGGCTTGGGGACATCCGGGCCATCGGCTCCGGCAACATCGGGGCGACCAACGTGCTGCGCACCGGGCGGCGCGACATCGCGGCGCTGACCTTGGCGCTGGATGCGGCCAAGGGCGCGGTTGCCGTGCTGGCGGCGGCGCGATGGGCCGGGCCGGGCTGGGCGCTGCTCGCCGGGGTGGCGGTGGTTGTGGGCCATTGCACGTCGGTTTGGATGCGCGGCCAGGGCGGCAAGGGCGTGGCCACTGGGCTTGGGGTGATTTTGGCGGTCGCCTGGCCGGTCGGCCTCCTGTGCTGCGCCACCTGGCTGGCGACGGCGCAGCTCAGCCGGCTGTCCTCCGCAGGGGCGCTCGCCGCGTTTGCGGTGGCCCCAGCGCTGATGCTGGTTTGGCGGGGTCCTGCGGCCGGGATCGCGGTTGCCGCCGTGAGCGCCGTCGTGTTCTGGCGGCACTCCGGCAACATACGCCGCCTGCTGGCCGGCACCGAGCCGCGGATTGGCCAAGGGCGATGACTGGGGCGACGACCGGGCCAACCATGACCGAGGCCGAGCTGCTGGGCCGCTTGCGCCTGGCCCGCACGGACGGGGTCGGGCCGGCAACCTACCGCCGCCTGCTGCAGCGCTTCGCCACGGCGGCGGAGGCGTTGGAAGCATTGCCAAGCCTCGCCAGCGCCGGCGGCCGTGCGGCGGCGCCCGCGATCCCGGCGCTTGGCGCCGTGCGCCGGGAGATGGACAGCGTCGCCAAGCTTGGCGGGCGCATCCTGGTGCTGGGCGGACCGGACTATCCGCCGCTCTTGGCGCTAATGGACTCGGCGCCGCCCGCGATTGCCGTGCTGGGCGACGTCGCGGCGCTCGACGCGCGGGCGGTGGCCATGGTGGGCGCGCGCAACGCCTCCGCCAACGGTCAGCGTGTGGCGGAGATCCTGGCGGCTGACCTGGCCTCGGCCGGGCTGGTCGTGGTGTCCGGCATGGCCCGCGGCATCGACGCGGCGGCGCATGGCGGCGCGCTCAGCACCGGCCGCACCGTGGCCGCCATCGCCAGCGGCATCGACGTTGCCTACCCGGCCGAGAACAAGGCGCTGCAGCAGCGCGTGGCGGAGGGCGGCGCAGTGGTGGCGGAAGCGCCCTTCGGCACCGCGCCGCAAGCCCGGCACTTCCCCCGGCGCAACCGGGTGATCGCCGGGCTGTCGCTCGGCGTGGTGGTGGTGGAAGCCGCGCCGCAGTCCGGCAGCCTGATCACCGCGCGCATCGCCCAGGATGAGGGCCGCGAGGTGTTCGCGGTGCCCGGCTCGCCGCTCGACCCGCGGTGTCGCGGCTCCAACGACCTGATCCGCTCCGGCGCCTACCTGACGGAAAGCGCGGCGGACGTGCTGGCCAACCTGCCGGACCACCCGACCCGGCAGGGCCTGGCGCGGTCGCCCTTGTTCGCCCGCGGCCAGCCGCCCGGCATGGCGGAGCCGCCGCCCGAGGGTTTCGGCGACGTTCCGGATCCGGAGCTGGTACGCCGCCGGGTGATGGAGTTATTGAGTCATTCGCCTACGGCAGTTGACGATCTGGTGCGGCGCTGCCAGTTCTCCGCTTCGGCCGTGCTTGCGGCGCTGCTGGAACTGGAACTGGCCGGGCGGGTCGAGATGCTGCCGGGCAATCAGGCCGCGCTTACCGGTTAAGCTTCGCTCTTTGCTTCACATTCGTATCCTATGCCTTTGTAAAGGATGCCATGACTGACGTTGTCGTCGTCGAATCGCCCGCCAAGGCCAAGACCATCAACAAGTATCTTGGCAACGGCTACACCGTGCTCGCGAGCTTCGGCCATGTCCGCGACCTGCCGCCGAAGGACGGCAGCGTGCGGCCGGAGCAGGATTTCGCGATGGACTGGGCGGCCGACGAGCGCGGCAATCGCCAGGTTGCTGCCATCGCCAAGGCGTTGAAGGGCGCGCATACCCTGTATCTCGCCACCGACCCGGACCGCGAAGGCGAGGCGATCAGTTGGCACGTCCGCGCCATGCTGGAGGACAAGAAGGCGCTGCGCGGCGTCAACGTGCGGCGCA
>CAXTUO010000030.1:0-13805 GCA_964247175.1 uncultured Acetobacteraceae bacterium
CCTTGTACCAGTCCAGCGGGTTGATGTAGATCTCGCTGGTGTCCTGCTGGCCGCTCAGGATGTTGGACAGGAGGATGCGGTTGTAGTTGCCGTAGGGTTCGTCGCCGAACATGGTGATGCTGAACATCTCCGCGCCGCCGCGGGCCAGCACCTCTTCCACGGCCCGGGCGCCCGCCATCCCGTTGCCGATCACGACCAGCTTGCGCAGGGTGCTGCCGAACGTCATGCCATCCATGATTGCCCCCTTATATCTCGACCAGGCCGACATCGAGCGCCAGCGTGCCGCCGGCGCCGGATGGCGCCGCGACCAGCAGTTCCAGCTTTGTCTCCGGCGACAGATCCTCGACCACGACCAACGGGATATGCACGGCGCCCTTGGCCCCGATGGGGAACACGCGCATCGGCGTGCCGTCCCGGGTCAGCACGACAGCCACCATCTCGGACGCGCTGCTGCCGGCGCGGAAGTAGATCATCTGCGCGCGGCGGTCGCCGGGCACGCTGTAGGTCACGCCCAGGGACACCGGCGAGTCGTAGCCGCGCCCGTCGAACGCGTGCATCCCCGTCAGGATGCGGGGGGTGCTTTCTCTCATTCAGACTCTCCTGTCAGGGCGGCCGCACGGTCCAGGCGGACGGCGCAGGCCTTGTACTCGGGGATGCGCGACACCGGATCGAGCGCCGCGATGGTCAGGTGGTTGGCATTGCCCTCGCCGCTCCAATGGAACGGCACGAACACGGTGTCCCGGCGGATGTCCCGGGTCAGGCGGGCCGCCATCCGTGCCTGGCCGCGGCGCGTGGTGAGCCGCACCGCGTCGCCGGCCTGGATGCCGTGCTGGCGCGCGGTGTCGGGGTGGATCTCGGCAAAGGCGGCAGGTTCGGCGGCGGCGAGTTCGGGGACGCGCCGGGTTTGGGTGCCGGTTTGGTATTGCGCCAGCACGCGCCCGGTGGTCAGCACCAGCGGGAACTCGGCACAGGGCAGTTCGGCGCTGCCGCGGTGCTCAACCGGGTGAAAGCGGGCAAGGCCATCGGGATGGGCGAACCGCTCGGTGAACAGCCGGGGCGTGCCGGGGTGTGCTGTATCCGGGCAGGGCCAGAACAGCCCGGCCTCTTCCTGCACCCGGTCCCAGGTAGTGCCGGCGTAATCGGCCGGGCCGCCCGAGGTCGCGCGGCGGAACTCGGCGCCGGTGACGGACGCCTCGCCCGAGAAATGCGCCCCGGCGCCGAGCCGCGTGGCCAACCCGGCGATCACCTGCAGGTCGGTCCAAACGCCCGGCGGCGGCGGCTTGACCTGGCGGCGCAGCAGCACGCGCCCTTCCAGGTTGGTCATCGTGCCCGATTCCTCCGCCCACTGTGCGACTGGGAGCACCACGTCGGCGATGGCAGCGGTTTCCGACAGGAACGGGTCGGCGACCACCAGCAGGTCCATGGCATCCAGCCGCTTGCGCAGCGCCGCCGAGTCCGGGGCGGACACCAGCAGGTTGCAGGCGAACACCAGCAGCCCGCGTACCCGCGCATCCACCCCACCGGTCTGCGCCAGCATCTCGCACGCTGTCAGGCCCGGCTGCGGCAGGCTTTCGGGGGTGACGCCCCAGACCGCCGCGACCTCCGCCCGGTGCGCCGGGTTGGCCAGCAAACGGTAGCCCGGCAGCTGGTCCGCCTTCTGGCCATGCTCCCGCCCGCCCTGGCCGTTGCCCTGGCCGGTCATGCAGCCCCAGCCGCTGCCGGGCCGTCCGGGCAGGCCGAGGGCAAGCGCCAGGTTGATGAAGGCCAGCGAGTTATCGACGCCGTGGCTCTGCTGCTCGCTGCCGCGTCCGGACAGCACCAGCGCCTGGGCCGCCTCCCCAAGCAGGACCGCCGCGCGCTCCACATCCCGCGCCGGCACGCCGGTGATCCGCTCCACCCGATCCGGCCAGTAGCTCGCGACGACGCGGCGCACCCGGTCCCACCCGGTCGTGCGCGCCTCGATGTAGCCGACGTCGATCAGCCGGCGGGCGACGGCGACATGCAGCAGGCCGTTGGCCAGCGCCGCGTCCGTGCCGGGGGTGAGCGGCAGATGCAGCGTCGCGGCCCGGGCGGTCGCGGTGCGGCGCGGGTCGGAAACGATGATCTGCGCCCCACTGGCACGGGCCTCGTCGAAGTACTGCATGATCGGCGGCATGGTTTCCGCCGGGTTGCCGCCGCTGATCAGGATGCAGTCGGCTCCGGCGATGTCGGCGATGGGGAAGGGCAGCCCACGGTCCATCCCAAAGGCGCGCAGCCCGGCTGCGGCGGAGGACGCCATGCAGAACCGGCCGTTGTAGTCGATGTTGGCCGTGCCGAGCGCCACGCGGGCGAACTTGCCGAGCGCGTAGGCCTTCTCGTTGGTCAGCCCGCCGCCGCCGAACACCGCGACCGCGTCCGGCCCGGCCGCGCCCTGGATGGCCCGGATGCCGGCGGCGACGCGGTCAAGCGCCTCGTCCCAGCTTGCCGGGCGCAACGGCGCCCCCTTGCGGTCTCGCAGCAGCGGGCCGAGCAGTCGGTCGGAACTGTTGAGCAGGGTCGCGGCGGTCCAGCCCTTGCGGCACAGCCCGCCGCGGTTGGTCGGGAAGTCCCGCGCCTCGACGCCCCAGCCCGCCTCGGTTTCGACGACGTTCATGCCGCATTGCAGGGCGCAATACGGGCAGTGCGTCGCCGTTCCCGTGGTGATTGAAGTATTGCTGTCCATCAGGGCTGTTGACCGGTCCGCATGGGGTTGGCCTCGCGCATGTATCGGGTTGGATACTGGTCAGACTGCTCGCCGCCAAGTCAGAAACGCGCTGGGGTCACTCGAAAACGCCAAATGCACGCATTAACTGCACAATCAGTAATCATACCATGAAGCATGCGATTGACGTTTGAGCAAAATCGGCACGGCTGCAAGCCGAAGTCGCCTGCAGCCCTGCGATGGACCGTCTGGCAGCCTTCTAGGAAGCGGTTGCCACGCCGCCGCCCACGGCCACGCGCCGCTGGGCGAGCGCCTGGTCATAAAGCTGCTGCTCCGTCTGCTTGTGCGTCGCGGAGAACCGCACCGCGGCGGCGCATAGGGCGCAGCACAGCACGGTCCAGCCGAGGATGTACAGCGCCTGCGGCAGGTTGCCCGACGCCTTCAGCAGGAAGCCCGCCGCGACGGCGCCGACGTTGCCGCCGGCGCCGATGATGCCCGCAACCCCGCCCAGCGCCTTGCGGTCGATGAACGGCACCAGCGCATAGGTCGAGCCGCACGCCATGTGGGTGAACATGCCAAAGGTCAACATGGCGATGATGGCCGGCAGCACGGACCCCATGGTGGAGAAGGCAAGGAGGCCGATGCCCTCTCCCACCATCAGCAGGCAGAGCAGCATGGTGCGGCCGTCCAGACCCCAACTGCGCGCGACCCGGTCGGACGCGAGGCCGCCCAGCGCGCGGGCGAACAGCGCCAACAAGCCGAAGCTGCCGGCGGCCATGCCGGCCGAGGTGAGCGACAGGCCGAAACGGTCCACGTAGTAGCTGGCCGCCACCGCATGGATGAAGATCTCGACGCCGAAGCAGGCGCCGTAGGTGATCGCCAGCATCCAGACCCGGTAGTTGACCATGGCCTGCTTGAACACCGCGAGGCCGCCCTTCTTGCCGGAGTCAACCGTGATGCCGCGGGCGCGCAACTCCAGGATGTTGCCTTCCGGGGTGTCCTGCGTGCAGCGCCAGTACAGCACCGCCACGATCAGCATCAGCGCGCCCGGCACGAACATGGCGAGGCGCCATCCCAGCGACTGCTCCACACCAAGGCTGACGATGGCAGCCAGGATCAACGGCATCACGCTCTGCGTCACGCCGCCGCCGGCGTTGCCCCAGCCGCCCACGGTGGCGTTCGCCGTGCCGACCACGTTCGGCGCGAACATCACGGAAGTGTGGAACTGGGTGATGACGAAGCTCGCACCGATGGCGCCGATGGCCAGGCGGAACACCAGGAAGCTCTCGTAGGACGTCGCGAACGCGATGCCCATCACCGGGACCGCGCCCAGCACCAGCAGCGTGGTGTAGGTGATGCGCGGCCCCCACTTGTCGCACATTGGGCCGATAGCCATCCGCACCAGGATGGTGACGCCGACCGCGGCGATGTTGATGTTGGCGATCTGGTCGGCGGTCAGGTGGAACTCGCCCTTGATCACCGGCATCAATGGCGCCACGGCGAACCAGGCGAAGAAGCAGACAAAGAACGCCAACCAGCTTAGGTGAAAGGCGCGCATCTGCGGGGTCGAGAAGCTGAAAAGGTCAATCCTCGTGGCCTTTTGGGAAATCATGGATCCTGTTCCGGTTGGAGACGTGGGGCAGGGCGCGCAGCGACGTTCTGGCGAGAACCCGGCCGCAAGCCGGGCATCGGCCTAGAAGCAGGTCACGCGAGCGGGATCAGACCGCGACGCCGAGTTTCGCGGCGATGGCCAGCAGCAGTTCGTGGTTCGACCGCATCATCTCGGCGTTCGACTTCAGCAACCGGCTGTTGGCCTCGAGCAGGGCGTGGTTGGAGCGCAGGGCCTCGGCGTTGCCGGCCACGGTTGAAGCGTTCGACGCGAGCACGGCGTGGTTGCGCGCCATCGCTTCCGCGTTCGCGGCCAGCGTCCGGGCGTTCGCGTCCAAGAGGTCCTTGTTGCCCTCAAGCAGCCCGTGGTTCGCCGCGAGCGTCTCGCTGTTGGCCGTGACCACCGCGCGGTTGTCCGCGAGCACCGCGGCGTTGCGGGCCAGCACCTCGCTGTTGGCGCCGATCCGTTCTGAGTTCTGCGACAGCGCCTTGCGGTTGCCCTCGACCACGGCCGCGTTGCCCTTGATGGCCGCCGTGTTGCCGGCAAGCATGTCGCGGTTCTCGGCCACCATCGCCCGGTTCGCCTCAAGCAGCGCGTGGTTGGACGCAAGCTGCGTGGCATTGGCCGAAAGCGTCTTGTTGTTCCCGGCAAGGACGCTGCTGTTGCCTGCCACGATGTCGTGGTTGGCTTCCAGCAGCTCGTAATTGCTTTTCAGCTTCGTCGAGTTCGACTGCAGCAAGACATTATTCTTGATCAACAAGGCGTTGTTCGTTTCGATCGTCGTCGTATCGGTCATGATGACCTCCAAAGGGCTGCCCAGGGCGAACCCGAGGCGGGAGGCACAAGCTGGCCACAACGTTGTGGACATGACGCGCAGTGCGTTGGCGGAAGTCGGGACACCTCAGTGTGTCGGCATCCTTTGTATGCACGCACCGTGCCAGATGCTGCTGGCTGGTGCGGAACTTGCGTTGGGGTAGGCGGCCGTGGCTGGGAGGTCTGCCGAACATGACGTTTGCCTTGCTGTCCTTGAGCGCCGCGCCAGGCGCGCCGCCGCTTTCTGACGATCTCGACGCCGTCGGAATCCAGGTAGTGCAATCCGAAGACTGCTCAACATTGCTGCAGGATGTGGTCAGAACATCGCCGGACCTGGTCGTGATCTATGAGGAACGCCCGGAGTCTGCACTCTTTTCGAGCACAATGGCGGTCAATGCCGCGGCGCCCCGGCCGGTGATCGTGTTCACCACCGACCCGGACGCCGAGAAGATCGCGCTCGCGACCCGGTCCTGCGTCCACGCCTACATCGTCAACGGCTACAGCCAGAGCCGGCTTCGTTCGGTGATCCACCTGGCCCAGGCGCGCTTCCACCATGACCAGCTCCTCCGCAAGGAGTTGAGCGAGGTGAACCAGCGCTTCGCCGAGCGGAAGCTGGTTGACCGCGCCAAGGGCATCCTGATGGGCGCGCGCCAGCTGCGTGAGGAGGAAGCATTCCGGGCGCTGCGCAGTACGGCGATGCACACGAAGCAGCGCATCGGCCAAGTCTCGCAGCGCGTCATCGACTCCGCCCGCTACGCGGAGGCGATCAACCGCGCGGGCCAGCTCCGCATGCTGTCGCAGCGCCTGGTGAAGCTTTATGCGCTGACCTGCGCGGGCGTCCGGCCGGAGGAAACGCGGGAGCTGTTTGCGGCTTCGCTCGGCCACGTCGATGGCAACCTGGAGAGCCTGGGGCGCAGCCTGTCCAAGCCGACCTTCGGCGACCTGCTCGACGCCGTGCTGGCCCCATGGGCGCAACTGCGCCAAGCCCTCGGCACGGCGCCGCGGGCCGGGCGTCTGGCGGAGGTGGACCGGCTGGCGGAGCAGGTGCTGCTGCGGGCGGAGCAGTTGACGGCCAACCTGGAAATCGCCGGGTTCGCGGCGGCGCTGCGCGTCATCAACGTCGCGGGCCGGCAGCGCATGCTGTCCCAACGGGTCGCCAAGGCGGCGCTGATGGGCGCCCTGCTCGACGGCGCCGCGGGCCGGGCCGCGCGCGTCAGCTTGGAGGGGGCGACGGCCGAACTGCTTGCCGGCTTCGCCTATCTCGAAACCCTGCCCCTGAGCAACGCCGAGATCGGCCGAGAGGTCGGCTTGGCCGGCCAGGCCTGGCTGGGCCTCCAAGCCGCGCTTCCCCAGGCCGGCGCCGCGGCCGGCCGGGACAGCATCGCGGCCTTCAGCGAGGTCTTGCTCGCCAGCATCGACCGCTTGACGGAGCACCTTGAACGCGGGATGCAGGCGATGGTCCGCTGAGGGGTGCCCCTGCCTTGGGCGTCAAGGCAGTCGGCCCAGCCGTTCGAACAGCAGGTCGAAGAAGCCGTCGGCGTCCGCTTGGTTGAGCCAGTTGGCATTGGCCGGGCGGCCCGTGACGCCGGACCAGTCGGCCACCGTCATGCCGAGGGTCAAAGGGCTGGCGGTTTCCACGGCCACGTTGATCGCCCGCCCGGCAAACAAGCCCGGGCGCAGCAGGTGCGCGATCACGCAAGGGTCATGCAGCGGGTCGCCTCGCCCGCCGTGCAGCGCCGCGCCGTCAGTGCCGGAGAACAGCGCCGCCACCGCCCGCGCCGCCGCGGTGTCGATCCGCCGCAGGCGGGTGAGCCGCGCGTCCGTCAGCCGGACCTGATGGGTGAGGTCGAGCGGCAGCAGGGTCAGCGGGACTCCGCTGTCCAGCACCACCCGCGCCGCGTCCGGGTCGGCATGGACGTTGTACTCGGCGGCAGGGGAAACGTTGCCGCCCTCGCTGCGCGCGCCGGCCATCCACACCACCTCGGCGATGCGCGGACCGATGTCGGGCGCCTTGACCAGCGCCATCGCCAGGTTGGTCGCCGGGCCAAGCAGGCCCAAGGTAATCTCCCCAGGCTGCCCCGCGCGCAGGGTCTCAATCAGGTAATCCACCCCATGCCCCGGCCGCAGCGGGACCTGCGGCTCCGGCAGGTCGAGGCCGTGCAGGCCGGTGCCGCCATGGATGTGCTCGGCGGTGAGAGGCGGGCGCACCAGCGGGCGGGCGCACCCGGCATAGACCGGGATGTCCGGGCCTCCGCCCAGTTCCAGCAGGCGGCGCGCGTTGCTTTCCGTGCGGGCGAGCGGCACGTTCCCGGCGACCGCGACCACCCCAAGCAGCTCAAGCTCCTGTGGCGCCGCCAAGGCCAGCAGAATGGCGACGGCGTCGTCCCGCCCGGGATCGGTGTCGATGATGATCTTGCGGGCCACGCCCTATCCCCCGTTCATGCGACGGGCGGCCAGTGCCACGCAGGCTTCGAACACCTCAAGCGAATCGAACGGCCGGTCCCGCCCGTCAGGCGGCAGGACGACCGGCTCGCCGCCGCCCTGCACCGCGGCACCCTGGATCATCAGGTTGTCCGGCAAGCCGAAGCCCTCGACGCTGAGGCCAGGCAGCGGATCGGGCCGGGCCGCGACCTGCTGGCGGCATCGCTCGGCGAAGGAGGTGGCGTTGTTGGAGTAGCCGAACACCGGGCGGCCGCGGCCGAGGAACCAGCCGACCTCAACCAGCGTGCCGCTGTCAGCGGAGGCGCCCCGGAACGGCGTGAGATTGGCGATCACCAGGTCGCACGCCTCCATCATCGCGATGTCCTTGCGGTAGATGGTGGCCCAAGCGTCATCCTGGCTCATGCCTTCCAGGCTGGCCACGTCCTCGTTCAGCGGCGCCAGGCCCTCAAGGCCGTGACGCGCGCAGATCTCGATCTTGCGGCGGGCGTGGCCGACGGCGCCGGGCAGGAAAACATCCGGGCCGGCGAGGTAGGCTTTCGTCACCATGGAGCAAGCGTCCTATGCAGTTCCGCGCCAGGGCGGATGCGGTGGCAGCATAGGACGTGTCCGGCGTGTGTTTTGCAACCTGAGCGTAAGCTGATGGCATGACGGCCGCCGACCAACGGCCGTTACGGGCTGGGCGGCGCCAACGTCACAAGCCGAACTGCTTCAACACGGCCGGGATTCCGCGCCCAACCTGTCGGATGTCCTCGAACAGCGTCGCGACCTCAAAGCTCATGAGGAACGCCAAGGCGTAGGCCAGGCCCGGCTTCCGTTCCCCCCAGGCGATCGCCCAATGGGCCCACGTGCGCGGCCCGAAGCGCCCGAGCATGAACACGAGTCCGACGCCGAGCGCCGCCCCAGCCACAACGTCGCTCATGTAATGCAGGCCGAGATAAACGCGCGGCAGCACGCCGAACAGGGCGCTCAACGTCGCCAGCAGGCCGAGCCAGCGGGACTGCCGCCAAACAACCGCGGCCAGGGCGAAGAACAGCGCCGCGTGATCGCTGGGGAAGGACCCCCAATGGTTGGCAAGCGTCGGGTCGATGCCCGGGAGCGGCTGGAACCCGCTGTCCAAGGCGTGCATCGGCCGCAGCCGCAGCGGCAAGGAAACCTGCAGCAGCCGGCTGGCCACGGCCGAGGCCAGGGCCGCGCCGAACCCGAGCAGCAACCGTGCCCGCGACTCCGCCACGCCGTTGGTGAACCAGCAGTAACAGAGCAGCGCCACCATCAAACCGCCGGTCAGGAAGTCGGTCTGGCTTGCGACGTACACCGCATGGTTGATGACCTCGTTGTGCGATGCCCATCGGCTGACCGCCGCCGAGACATACGCGTCCGCCTGCCGCGAAAGCGCGAAATGGTCGGCGACGGCCCACCAGCACAGCAGTCCGCCCAGCAAGCCGCCAGCCATCCACGCGCGGACGTAGTAGCCCTTCGGCCTGGTCCCCGGCCGGTGCCCGCGCCCGATCTTGTGGATGATATCGGCGGCCGTGAGGCCCGGCGGGCTGCTCTGGGCGGACTGCGAACTCTTGATCCAAGCCATCTGCATTGCCGTCGCCCTCGCTGTGTGACCGTTGCGTGTCATTACGGTATATCATTTGTTGCAGGCCATGAACATTGAGGTTCATGCCTTTGGAGGTGCCTGGTCGCCATGAGTGGTTGCGGCGAACCGGGTTCGGCGCCCGACGCCATCGAGACCGCGGCGTTGCGATCAGGTCCGTGGCGCGCCCCCTTGCCGCATCGGGTCGGCCTTGGCAAACGCGTCCTGCGCCTCGCAGAGCGCCGCGATGCGGTTGATCGTCGGAGTGCCCGCGACCTCGATCTTGAACACGCGGGTCACGACGATGATGCTCATGAGCACGATGTCGGCCATCGTCACCGCGTCGCCATGGCAGAACCGGCCGGCCTGGCCGTCCGATGCGAGCCGCTGCTCCACGGCGTGCAGCCCGGTCGAGAACCAATGGGTCTGCCACGCGCGCCAGGCCGCGTCGTCGAAGCCGTGGTCGGCGAGGTAGCGCCTGACCCGCGGCACGACCAGCGGGTGGGTGTCGGCCGCCAGCATCGCCGAAATGGAGCGCACGCGGGCGCGCCCTTGCGGGTCGGACGGCAGCAAAGGTGGGTTCGGCGCGACCTCGTCGAGATACTCGAGGATCGCCGAGGACTGGGTGAGCGGCGGCAAACCGGGTTCGACCAAGGCGGGGATCGCGCCGAGCGGGTTGATCTTGAGAAATGCCTCGCCGCGCTGCTCCCCGGCGTCAAGGTTGACGATGCGCTCCCGCGCCGTCAGCCCCTTGAGGTTGAGCGCCACCCGCACGCGGTAGGTCGCCGAGGTGCGCCAGAAGGCAAAAAGCTCGAAATGCGGCTGGTCGGCCATGGTGGTCTCCGAGAAGGGGGCGAAGCATTCGATCAGGTAGGCAGGCGGGAAGATGCGCCGCGATCGGCATGGCCTTTGCTGACACGATCACGCGCGGGGGCGAACGGGCCGGGCAGGCGAGGCCGATCAACGACGCGCCGAGGTTCACGATGGCAGCAAACGGCGGCGAAGTCCCGGCCATCGTGGCGACCATGGGCATCAACATCGCCGCCAACTCCGTGCCGCCAGCCTTTCGGCCATCACCCTGTTCGTCAGCATCCTCGGCTCCGTACTCGGGCCGACGCGGCCTGTTCGGGCACGCCGGCGCAGTTGCCGCGTTGCCCGCCGGGGAATAATCCTTGGCCCCAAGTTGCGCCTAATCGCGTCACCGGGCTATGTTTCCGGTCAACAAACCAACACCCGGGAAACGTCATGGCCTGTCCGACGACCCTTGCGGCGTGCGCCGCGCTTGCCGCTGCCTCCATCCAAGCTGCCGCGGCGGTTAGGGTGACGGAAACCGTGACGACGGCCACTGCGCCGGCTAAAGTCTAGGGAACAAGCGGCAAATTCGACGCCATCGCCCCTGGTTGCCCAGGGCCGGCAGCAGCCCGGCCGGCAAGGGCAGCGATGTCGGTTTTTGAGGAGGATAGGCCATGCGTGCCTTCGAGGGCCAGCGTTCAGACAATCAACCGGTGAAGCGGTCCCGGGCGGAAAAGGAGAAGCTGCTGCGCGAACTCCGGGAAACGCTGGCCGGGATGAAGTCGCACAGCGCGGCGTCCTTGCGACAGAGCCTGCAAAAGCGGATCGCTGAACTGGAAACGGAGCTTGGCGTGTCCGCACGGCGCTGAACTCACTCGGTCCTTTACGGCCAGCCTTGGCGCGACCCGTGATGCGCTGGAACGAACTGGGCCGGAGTGCCGGCAAGGGAGCTTACGGCACGACGGCCGAACATCCTGATCCCGTTGGCGGCAAGGACGGCCCCGCCGCCGTCCGCACCGCGCGGGCTCCTTAGCTTGCCCCGGACCAGCGGGTCGAGCGCAGAGAATGGCCCTGGGCGCCCTCGTCCTCGCCAACAAGCAGCACCTGGCCGCCTGTCACCTTGTTCAGCCCGTTCGCGGCCCGCAGCAGGGCGGATCTGCCGGGCGCCCGGTGATGTCGAGCCGTATTGAGGAGAGGTATGGCGGAGGTCTTTGATTACGTGATCGTCGGCGCCGGCTCGGCAGGGTGCGTCCTGGCGAACCGGCTCACGGAGGACGGCGCGGCCACCGTGCTGCTGCTGGAATATGGCGGGTCCGACTCCTCCGTGCTGATCCAGATGCCGAGCGCGCTGTCCATCCCGATGAACATGCCGAAGTACGACTGGTCCTACGAGACCGAGCCGGAGCCGCATCTGGGGGGGCGCCGGCTGCACACGCCCCGGGGCAAGGTGCTGGGCGGGTCGTCGTCGATCAACGGCATGGTGTACGTGCGCGGCAACCCGCAGGACTTCGACCGGTGGGAGGAGGAGGGCGCGGCCGGCTGGAGCTTCAAGCACGTGCTGCCCTATTTCCGCCGGGCCGAGACGCTGGAGGAAGGGGGCGACGAGTACCGCGGCGACGCCGGGCCGCTGCACACCCGCTACGGCACCCTTGAGAACCCGCTGCACGCCGTCTGGCTCGAAGCGGCGCGGCAGGCCGGCTATCCCGCGACCGCGGACTACAACGGCTTTCAGCAGGAGGGGTTCGGCCGGATGGGCATGACGGTGCACAACGGCCGCCGATGGAGCGCCGCCAGCGCCTACCTCAAGCCGGCCCTGTCCCGCCGCAACCTGTCCGTCGTCACCCATGCCCTCGCTTCCGCGGTGCTGTTCGAGGGGCGGCGGGCCGTGGGCGTCCGCTACCGGCGCGGCGACTCGAACCACTTGACCCGGGCACGGCGCGAGGTGATCCTGTGCGGCGGCCCGATCAACTCGCCTCAGTTGCTGAAGCTCTCAGGCGTCGGCCCGGCGCAGGAGCTGGCGCAACTCGACATCCCGCTTGTGCATGACCTGCCGGGCGTGGGCGAGAACCTGCAGGACCACCTCGAATTCTATTTCCAGGTCGCGTGCAAGGAGCCGGTGACACTGTTTTCGATCATGAATCCCTGGTCGAAGGCGATGATCGGCGCGCGCTGGATGCTGCGCCATGACGGGCCGGGCGCCACCAACCATTTTGAAAGCTGCGGCTTCATCCGCAGCCACGCCGGCATCCGGTCGCCGGACATCCAGTATCATTTCCTGCCCGTGGCGGTGAGCTACGATGGAAAGGCCAAGGCGTCCGGCCATGGCTTCCAGGCGCATGTCGGCCCGATGCGGTCCAAGAGCCGCGGCCGCGTGTCGCTGACCTCGGCCGACTCGCGGGCGAAGCCGAGCATCCGGTTCAACTACATGAGCCACCCCGACGACTGGGTAGAGATGCGCGCCTGCGTGCGGCTGACCCGGGAAATCTTCGCCCAGCCGGCGTTCGAGCGGTTCCGCGGCGAAGAGCTGCAGCCCGGCGCCGCCGTGCAGACGGACGAGCAGATCGACGCCTTCATCGCGCAAAAGGTCGAAAGCGCCTATCACCCCGCCGGCACCTGCCGGATGGGCCGCGTGGACGACCCGATGGCGGTGGTGGACGCGGAAACCCGGGTGATCGGGCTGGAGGGGTTGCGGGTGATCGACAGCTCGATCATGCCCCTGGTCACCACCGGCAACCTGAATGCGCCGACGATCATGATCGGCGAGAAGGGCGCGGACCACGTCCTGGGCCGCCCGCCGCTCGCCGCATCCAACAGCCCGGTTTACGTGGCGGAGAACTGGGAAGCGGCGCAGCGCTGACGCTACGCCGCTGTCGCGCGTTCAAGCAGCCCGTGCACGTATGCGGCGAAGGAGCGCCAAACCTCCATGTGGAAGCGCTCCGCACTTTGGCGCCAGAGCACGATTTCCGCCTTGCCGAACACGGTCCGGGTGCACATGCCGGCCGGAAAGGCCGTGGGGTGCAGGTCCAGCGGGCAACCCGCCGCAAGCGCGTCCATGGCGCCTGGTCCTTCCAGCACCAGCCCGACCTGGCGGTGCCCGATGTCCACCACTGCCGCGCCATCGAGTGAAACGTCCGCATCCAGCGTGCCCGGCGGCGCCAGCAGCAGCCACTCGTCCGGCCCGAGCCAAAGCGCCGAGCGCCCGTCCGCTTCCGTGGCTCGGCATGGCTGCGTCGGCATCGCCAGGCCGAACGCCGCGCCCAGCGCCGACGCGTCGCCGCGCAACGCCAGCCGCGCCATGTCCGCCGCCGGTTGCAGCCGCAGCCGGTCCGGCACGGCGACCCGGGCCGCGCCGTCCAACGGTCCGGACAGTTCCGGCTTCGCGTCTGCCGGCCGCAGGCGGTCCGGCGCGATGGTGTCAGGCATTGAGCCGCACTCCTTCCGGATCGAGGAACACCGGATCAACGACGCGGACCGGCATGGCTCCGCCCGCCCGCTGCACATACAAGGTCCCGCCCAGCCGCGCCCGCCCGTCCGCCAGCATCGCCAACGCAATCGAGTGGCTAAGCGTCGCCGTTCCATAGGATGACGTGACGTGGCCGAGCGAGCGGGTCCCCACCGGCGCCGCCGCAAACTGGGTCAGTTGCGCCCCTTCCTCCAGCACGCAGCCCGGATCAGCGGTCAGCAGCCCCACCAGTTGCCGCCGCCCGGGCGCCGTCATGTCCGGACGGTCCAGCGAGCGCTTGCCGACGAAATCCCGCTTCGCCTTGCCCACCGCCCAACCAAGGCCAAGGTCGCCGGGCGTCGCCGTCCCGTCGCTTTCCTGGCCCACGATGATGTAGCCCTTCTCCGCCCGCAGGACGTGCATCGCTTCCGTGCCATAGGCGCAGCCG
>CAXTUO010000031.1:0-13795 GCA_964247175.1 uncultured Acetobacteraceae bacterium
GTGCTGGAGCCGGTGATGGCCGGGGTGTTCGAGGAGTTCGGCGGCGGGCGGTCGGTGTCGCAGCCGCCGTTCCCGCGCATCCCGTATGAGCAGGCCATGCTGGAGTATGGCTCGGACAAGCCGGACCTGCGCAACCCGCTGCGCATCGCCGACGTGACGAAGCAGTATGCCGGGTCGGGCTTCGGCCTGTTCGCGCGCATCGCGGCGTCGGGCGGCATCGTGCGGGCGATCCCGGCGCCGGGCGCCGGGTCGCGTCCGCGCGGGTTCTTCGACAAGCTGAACGAGTGGGCGCGGGAGCAGGGGGCGGGCGGCCTCGGCTACATCATCTTCGAGGAGGACGGCGGGCGCGGCCCCATCGCCAAGAACCTGGAAGCCGAGCGGATCGAGGGCATCCGCGCCGCCTGCGGCCTCCAGCCCGGGGACGCCGTGTTCTTTGCCGCAGGCCAACGGGACGAGGCGGCGAAGTTCGCGGGCCAGGTCCGCACCCGGCTGGCACAGGAGCTGGGCCTGATGGAGCAGGACTGCTTCCGGTTCTGCTGGGTCACGGACTTCCCGATGTACGAGATCGTAGAGGAGACGGGCGCCATCGACTTCAGCCACAACCCGTTCAGCATGCCGCAGGGTGGGCTGGAAGCGCTGAACACGCAGGACCCGCTGACAATCAAGGCATTCCAATACGACATCGTATGCAACGGCATCGAGCTGTCGTCGGGGGCGATCCGCAACCACCGCCCGGACATCATGGTGCGCGCCTTCGAGATCGCCGGCTACACCGCCGCCGACGTGGAAGCGCGGTTCGGCGGCATGCTGGCGGCGTTCCGCTACGGCGCGCCGCCGCACGGCGGGTCGGCCCCGGGCATCGACCGCATGGTGATGCTGCTGGCCGACGAGCCGAACATCCGCGAGGTGATCCTGTTCCCGCTGAACCAGCAGGGGGAGGACCTGATGATGGGCGCCCCGGCGCCGGTGGACGCGGGGCGGCTCAAGGAATTGTCGCTGCGGCTCGACCTGCCGCCGCAGGCGAAGCCGCAGCCCTGAGAGCTTGCTTCCCAGGACTGCCGGATCCAGACCGGCGTCATCGCGAGCCGTGGGTCGGCGTGGCGCCCCAGGGCCGGCCAGCGCCGTGCGGGGCCTATCCCGGCCGCCGTCGTGGCTTCGGTTGGGAATTGAACCATTGCGCGTTCCGCATCCCGCTTCCAAACTTGCCATCGGCCCCTGCGCCGCGGGGCCTGAGCATGCAACAGCGAGGCAAGCCCAAGAGATGTGTCCCCAAAGCCGCTGCTTCCCTTGCAGAGCCTCCGGCCAAGACGAAGGCCTGGCGGCCGACAGCCGGGCTGCCGAACCCGGGAGGCGCGCATGAGGCGCTGGGCCGCCATTGTTGGGCTATGCCTGCCTTTCCTCTTTGGCTGCAGCGCCATCTACCCAGACCACTTGCCGGTGCCGCCCATCCAGGCGGAACGGGTTCCCGCGCCGCCGCCGTCCTCCGTCGTCATGATCTGGCAGCCCGGCCACTACGACTGGAACGGCGCTGGCTACCTATGGGTCCCCGGCAAGTGGGTGCCCCGGGACGGCCATGGCACGCTGTGGCAGGACGGGTACTGGCAGCAGAACAACCAAACGTCGGTGTGGGTCCCGGCGCACTGGATTTAGCCTTGGCTATGGCTCCAGGCGGAACATCCGAACGCCGTTGGCGTCGGTCGTGTATGAGCCGATGTAGCGCGGCGGCTGGCTGACCGGCGCCGTCCAGGGACTGAATGCCGGCTCGGGCGGCGCCCACTGGTCGTCGCGCGGCGGCGGCGCAGGCTGCTCCCTTGCCTCCCTGAGCTGCCGCACCCGGTTGCTCAGCGCTGCCGCCGCAACGCGCGATGGAGCCACAGGAGCACTCGGCCGGGCGAGGCTCCGCGCCAAGCCCGGCGGCGGTTCCGGCGGTCGCGGCTCATTCTCAGGCATGCTCGCCTTGGGTGGCGGCCGCACAGTGACGAGAGCGCCGGGCGCCGTTGCCGACGGAGGCTTGACCGGCATACCGGACGGCGAGCCCGGGCCTACGCCTTGCGCCTCGCCGGCCGTGCCAGGCGTGTGCGGGGAAGGGGTGTCCGGCGCCGCGGGAGTCGCCCCCGGATCGGCCTGCGACGCAGCACCGGCGGCAGGCATCACGGGTGCGGGCGCGTCGGGGGGCGCCGGCGGCTGAACGGCGACGGACGCAGCCTGCTGGATCGGCGCCGGCCTGTCGGCTCCGCCGCTCCGTAAGCCAAGCACAAGGCCGGCCGCACCGCCCAGCCCAAGCAGGGCCAGCGCGCCCAGCAGCAGGGGCCAGGAACGCTTGCTGGCGGAGACTGCCGGCCTTCGTGCGCCGGGGCGCAGCGCGGCGGCCTCCCCGGCCCACGCTGCCGGAGCGCCAGGGATGGAGGGCGGCGGCGCCTCCCAGTTCTCACGGATCGGCGCGGCCAGGGTCAGGGCCAAGCCGGCGCCGAGCCGGGCGCGGAGCCACGTGAATTCCTTGTCGTTCAGCAGGTCGAAGAACGCCTGCGTCCCGCAGAAGACGAACTGCAGATGCGCTGCCGAGCGGCTCACGAACTGGAGGTAGCGGAGCGTCGAATGCGGGAGGGCGTGGGCGTCGCCGACCAGCAGCACGATGCGGTCGCACGACGGGTCCAGCACGGTCAGCGCCTGGAAACCCCGGCTCAGCGCTTCGTCGTCCAGCACACCCGCCTTTGCCTGTCCGGCGGCATGCGCCGATGGCATGGGCACCGCCGAACGGCTTGGCAGCACGTTTGCGGCGTGGAGAACCCGGATGCGCCGGCCGGACAGGCAATCAGCCGCCAGGTCCAGCAGCACCCACGCCGCGTCGCCCTCGGCGATCAAGGTCGCATCGCCGCCGCGAAGGATCCGGTCCAACAAGAGGCGGAGTGCGTCCGGCTGGTTGACCGGCCTGGCTGCGTTCGACATGTACATGGTACTTTCTGCGTTCGCTGCGTTCTTACCAACTGCGATAAAGGTGACGGAGCGTGCTGATTCCAGACGTGGCTGTGCCGAAGCGGGCCGATCCCCAAACAGCCGGACGGTTTCACGAGGCCACCACGAGGCCGTGCTGTGCCTGTCCTGCAACAATGGTGGGAAAATGCAAGGGCGATGCGGCACATGCGCGAACAAGGGGCGGTCCATAATGTAATGACAACGCACACGCGGCTGCAGCCCCCGGCCGGACGATTGATGAGGAGACGGCACATGGCGCTGCGCGCGACCCTTTTGACGGCGACCATGCTGGCCGTCCCCTTGCTGGCAGCGCCCCGGGCGGTTCGGGCGCAGCCCATTGACGGGGTGTACGTGGGCGTCGGCGCCGGCGCCAACTTCCTGCAGGACCAGCGGGCGCGCTTCGCCGGCGTTTCCGGGTCCAGCGTCGGGCTGACCGACGCGCGGCTGCGGTTCGACACCGGGTTCCGCACCCTGGCCAGCGTGGGCTACGGCTTCGGCAACGGGCTGCGGGTCGAGGTCGAGGGGGATTACTTCCGCAACGGCCTGTCCCGCGCCGGAGAAACCACCCTGGCCGCCGGGGCCAACCGGTTTGCCGGGCTGCCGGCGCCGGCGCGGGGCACCGAGGAAAAGTATGGCGGGTTCGTCAACGCCGTGTTCGACCTCAACCCCAACCTCCTCGGCTTGAGCGCGCTGCCTTTCGCCATCACGCCGTACCTCGGCGCCGGGGTGGGCTACCTGCAGTCGCATTACCAGGACCTACGCATCGGCAGCCCCGGCCAGTTCCTGGTCCGCAGCACCGGCACCGACGGCAACCTCGCCTATCAGGGCATCGTCGGGCTGGCGTTCCCGGTTGACGTGGTTCCCGGCCTGGCGGTCACCGTCGAGTACCGCTTCACCGGCGTCGCCGCGGACCGTGCCGCCCAAGGGCAGTACTTCGCGCCGGGCATTGCCAGCCGCGCGCGGATCACGGGGCGCGACGACTACAACCACAGCATCATGGCCGTGGCCCTCCGCTACGCATTCAACTACCCGCCGCCGCCCTCGCCGGTGCCGGTCGCGCCGCCCACGACCGCGGCGCAGGCTGCGCGCACCTACCTCGTGTTCTTCGACTGGGACCGCGCCGACCTGTCCGACCGCGCGCGCCAGATCGTCGCCGAAGCCGCCGCCGGCGCCACCCGGGTGCAGACCACCCGCATCGAGGTGCAGGGCAATGCGGACCGCAGCGGCACGCCGGCCTACAATCAGGGCTTGTCGCTGCGCCGCGCGCGCGCCGTGGCGGCCGAGCTGGTCCGCCGCGGCGTGCCGCAGTCCGAGATCGCCGTGCAGGGCTTCGGCGACACCCGTCCGCTGGTGCCCACGGCAGCCGGGGTGCGCGAGCCGCAGAACCGCCGGGTCGAGATCATCCTGCGGTAACCCCGGGGAAGCCCTGGCGCGGGCGGGCGGGCGGGCCTATGTCCACTCCTGGACCGAACCGGAGCAACCGCAGTGCGCCTGCGCCTTCTTGCCGCCTTTCTAGTCTTAAGCGCTCCCGTTGCCTTAAGCGCCCTGAGCCTGCCGGCGCTCGCCGCCGACCCCGTGCCGCTTGCCGCCCACCGCGCGCTGTACCGCCTCAAGATGGACAGCGCCCGTGGCGACGTGCAGGCCGCCAGCGGCACCATGGCCTATGAGATCACCGACGCCTGCGACGGCTGGGCGACCCGGCAGCGCCTGTCGCTCAACATCACCAACAATGACGGCCAGGACATTGAGATGGTGTCGGACTACGCGACCTGGGAAAGCAAGGACGGCTTGTCCATGCGTTTCCGCATGCGGCAGACCACCGACACCGCCGTGACCGAAGCGGTGGAGGGCGACGCTTCCCTCGACAAGCCCGGCGGCCCCGGCACCATTCGCTACAGCGTGCCGGAGGAGCGCACGATGCCGATCCCGCCCGGCACCGTGTTCCCCATGGCGCACACCGCCGCCATCATCGCCGCGGCCGAGGCCGGCAAGCGCTTCATCGCGCTGCCGATCTTCGACGGCACCGGCGACAAGGGCACCCAGGACAGCTCGGTGGCGATCACCAGTTGGAATCCCAAGCCGACGGACTCGCCCTATCCGGACCTGGCGAAGCTGCCGAGCGGCCGGGTGCACATCGCCTTCTTCGACCGCACCATCAAGCCCACGAACGACTCCAAGCCCGCCGGCAGCCCGGATTACGAGGTCGGCATGAAGTACTGGGCCAACGGCGTCGCCGACGACCTGACGATGGACTTCACCGACTTCGTGATGCTGGGCAAGCTGAGCGAGTTCTCGATCCCCGAGCCGCATTGCTGACACGCCCCCATTGCTGACACGTTCCATGCCCGGCCGCGCCGTCGTCACCGGGGCGACGGGCGGGCTGGGCTTCGAGACGGCGGCAGGCCTGGCGCGGGCCGGGGGGCATGTGGTGCTCGCCGGGCGCGACGCCGCCAAAGGCCAGGCGGCACTGGCCCGGCTGCGGCGGGAGGTGCCCGGCGCCACCGTCGAGTTCGAGATGCTGGACCTGGCCAGCCTTGCCTCCGTCCAGGCCTTTGCCGGGCGGATGCTGGCGGCGGGGCCGGTGCTCGACACGTTGGTCAACAACGCCGGCGTCATGGCGCCGCCCGCCCGGCGCACCACTGCGGACGGGTTTGAGCTGCAGTTCGGCACCAACTACCTCGGCCATTTCGCGCTGACCGCCCGGCTGATGCCGGCGCTGCTGCGCGCGGACGCGGGGGCGCGCGTGGTGCAGGTCAGCAGCGTTGCGCACCGCCGGGGCCGCATCGCGTGGGACGACCTGCAAAGCGAGCGCCGCTACAATCCTTGGGCGGCATACAGCCAGAGCAAGCTCGCGATGCTGATGTTCGCGCTGGAACTGGCCCGGCGGGCCAAGGCGCAGAACTGGCCGCTCGTCAGCGTCGCGGCGCATCCGGGCTGGGCGGCGACGGACCTGATCGCCAACGGCCTCGGCAGCGGCGCCCCGGGGGTGAAAAGCCGCCTGCTGGACGCGGGCTTCCGCCTAGTCGCGCAGTCGGCCGCGGACGGGGCGCGGCCGTTGGTCTATGCCGCCGCCTCGCCGAACGCCCAGGCGGGCGGCTACTACGGCCCGGCGGGATTCCGCGAGATCAAAGGCCCGCCCGGCCCGGCGCGCGTCATGCCGCAAGCCCAGGACGCCGCGGCGGCGGCGCGGCTATGGACCGTGTCGGAGACGCTGGCGGGCGTTGAATTTCCACGATAAGGCTTGTTCGCCCAACGCCTGGAAGCGGGCCGGCTTCCTGCGGGGAGCGATTGCCGTGCCGGGCACGTTCGCCCGCGAGAAGCGTTCGACGATGTAAAGCGGGCGCTGCTTGGTCTCGTTGAACACCCGTCCGAGGTATTCCCCGATCACGCCCAACGCCATGAGCTGCATCCCGCCCAGGAACAGGATAAAGGTTAGGAGGCTCGGGTAGCCCGCCACCTCGTTGCCGAACAGCAGCGCGCGCCCTGCCACGACCGCGCCGTAAACCAGGGCCAGCACGGCGATGGCCATCCCCGCATAGGTCGAGATCCGCAGCGGGACCACGGTGAAGCTCGTCACCCCTTCGAGCGCGAAGTTCCACAGCCGCCAATAGCTCCACTTCGAGTGGCCGGCATGGCGCGGGGCGCGGTCGTAGGGTACGGCCTTGCTGGGGAAGCCGACCCAGGCGAACAGCCCCTTCATGAACCGCTGCTGCTCACGCAGCGATACCACCGCTTCCACCACGCGCCGGCTCATCAGCCGGAAATCCCCCGTGTCGCGTGGCATCGGCACGTGGCCGACCCGCTCCATCATCCGGTAGAAGGCCTTGGCGGTCGCCTTCTTGATCCAGCTTTCGCCTTCGCGCGCGCGGCGCTGGGCATAGACCACGTCGTAGCCGCCCCGCCACTCCGCCGCCAGCGCCTCGATCAGCTCCGGCGGGTCCTGCAGGTCGGCGTCGATCACCACCACGGCGTCGCCGGCGGCATGGTCGAGGCCCGCGGTCATCGCGATCTCCTTGCCGAAGTTGCGCGCCAGGTTGAGCACGGCGACGCCCGGACCGGCCTCGTGCAGGCGGCGCAGCTCCGAAAGGCTGGCGTCGGTGCTGCCGTCGTTCACGTAGATCACCTCCCACCGGCCCAGCAGGCGCATCGCGGCGGACAGGCGGCGGTGGAACTCGCGCAAGCCCTCGGCCTCGTTGAACACCGGCACCACGACGGAGAACACCGGACGGGAGGGAACTGGGCGCGTCGGCCTGGGGCTGGTCTCACCGTTTGTCGGAACGTCCGGGGTCATGGCGTCAGCGCCAGCACGGCCGGGTCGTCGCGGGAACAGAGCAGCAGGTCCCCGAAGCGGCGGCACAGCCGCCCGCCGTCCGGCACCAGCAGCCGGGTGTCCACCGCCGCAGGCGGCAGGATCACCCGCAGCTCGCGGGGCCGCCAGGGCTGGCCCAGCACCGCGGCAGCGTCGCAAGCGGGAACCGGCTGCGACCGCGCCAGGTACATCGTGTTGACCACCGGCACCGTGTTGGACGCGAGCAGCAGGACCTGCATGAACCGGGCGTCGCCGCCATCCACCCCGCACTGGAAGGTCGGCCACAGCGTCATGCGGTCGTGCGCGGCGATGATGGGCGACAGCGCGGGGACGTCGATCACCCATGGCTGCGGGAGCAGCCAGAACTGAAGGTAGATCCGGTTCTGCCGCATGTCCGCCACTTGCAGCGCCACCGCCGCCAGCAGCACCGGCGCCGCCGCCCGCGCCGGCAAGCCCCGCGCCACGGCCGCCACCGCCCCGATCAGCAGCACGTAGGCCACCGGCCAGAAGAACCGCCCTGTCACCCGGAACTGCTGCACGAAGGCCGGGATGCGCTCGATGTGCAGCAGGCGGTAGGGGCCGAGGTAGGCGGTGCCGCTGGCGGCGAACAGCGTCAAGCCGGGCAGCACCAGCAGCAGCCCGCGGTGCCGGCGCCATTGGATGCCGCCGCGTCCCGCCGCGGCCAGCACGCCCGCGACCGCCAGCAGCGCCAGCAGGCCGGCGCCGAGGTATTGGTAGCCCTCGCCGACCTGCCCGCCCGTGGCGTCGAACGTCATGTCGGGAAACAGCGAGGCCCGGCTGGGCGCCAGCGGCGCCAGCAGGTTCATGGAAAACACGCCGTAGCCCGGTGGCGTCGCCGTGCCGCCGAACCCCAGCACGGCCGCCGCGGTGCCCGTGCCGCCCAGGCCGAGGGCCAGCCAAACCGCGGCGGGCCACCAGCGCCGCCCGGCCAGCAGCAGGCTGAGCGGCCCGGCCAGCAGCACCGCCGCGACCATCGCCATCAAGTACGGATGCACCAGCAGGCTGGCCAGCAGCAGCGGCGCCGAGGCCCACCAGCCCCGGCCTGTCCGGACCAGCCGCAGATACAGCCCGATGGCCAGCAGGATCAGCGCATGGGTGCACAGCGCGGCGTGCCCGAACCGAACCAGCAGCGTGGGCAGCAACGACAGCGCCGCCACCGCGAGCGTGCCGGGCCAGCCCTGCACCCCGGCGCCGCGCAGGGCGTAAACCGCCGCGGCCGGCTGCAGCAGCCAGACCAGGGCGACCCAGGCGTCCTGCAAGTAGAAGCCCGGCGGCAGCCAGGCCCGGAACGGCTTCAGCAGCAGCAGCGCAAGCGGCAGGCTGTCCGTCAGCGCGACGTTCGCCCCGGCCAGCGCGCCCACGTCCAGCAGCGGCCAGTTCCAGGGCGAAGAAAGGAAGTAGCGCTGCGCGACCATGCCCTGCGCCCGGTCGCCCCATTGGGCGACGCCGCGGAAGTCTGCCGGGAACAGGACCGCCATTGGGAACAGCGGGACGACGAACGATGCGCCGATGGCCAATGCCGCGGCATAGGCCAACAAGGGTTTCGGCTTCATCGGCCTGCACTAGACAATTCCGACCGCCAGAACAACCGACCGGCGCCACGCTTGCGCGGCGGCAGAACACTTGTTTGTCAAGTTGATGGCGGGCTGGGCCTCAAGCCGCCGGGCGTGCGGCGGCCTTTGCCTCGATGCTGTCCCAGATCGCCGCCGCCAGGTCCGTGCCGTCGAACCGGGCGATCTCCTGCAAGCCGGTCGGCGAGGTCACGTTGATCTCCGTCAGGCAGTCGCCGATCACGTCGATGCCCACGAAGATCAGGCCGTGGTCGCGCAGGTACGGGCCGATGCGCCGGCAGATCTCCTGCTCGCGCCCGGTGAGCGTGGACGCCTCGGGCCGGCCGCCGACGTGCATGTTGGACCGCGCCTCGCCCGCAGCCGGCACGCGGTTCACCGCCCCCATGGCAACGCCGTCCACCAGGATGATCCGCTTGTCGCCCTGGCGCACCGCCGGTTCGTAGCGCTGCACCATCAGCGGCTCGCGCGACCGGGCGTTGTGCATTTCCAGCAGGGACGCCAGGTTCTCGTCGTCCGGCTTGATGCGGAACACCCCGGCGCCGCCGTTGCCGAACAGCGGCTTCACGATGATGTCCTGGTACTTTGCGCGGAAGTCCCGGATCGCCTCGGGGTCCCAGGTGATCAGCGTGGGCGGCATCAGGTCCGGGAAGTGGGTGACGAGCAGCTTTTCCGGGCTGTCCCGCACCCATTTCGGGTCGTTCACCACCAGCGTTTGCGGGTGGATGTGCTCCAGCATGTGGGTGGCGGTGATGTAGGCCATGTCGAACGGCGGGTCCTGGCGCATCAGCACGATGTCCATGCCCGCCAGGTCGATCATCTCCGCCGGGCCGAAGCGGTAGTGGTTGCCGGCCACGCGCTGCACCTCGACCGGGCGGGCGCGGGCCAGCAGGCGCCCGGTGCGCGACTCGCCGCGGCCCTCGTGCAGCGACATGTGGCGCACGTCGTAGTGCCACATAGCGTGGCCGCGCTTCTGCGCTTCCAGCATCAGGGCGAAGGTGCTGTCGCCGTCGATGTTCACGGTCTCGATCGGGTCCATCTGGACCGCGACCTTCAGCGGGCTGGTCATGCTGCGCCTCGTTGTTGCCGCCCGCTCCCTAGCAGGTGTTCAGGCGGCGGGCACGCCCTTGCTCGTGCTGTATTCGAAGTGCAGCGCCGTGTCGGGGTGCACGATGGGATGGATCGCGTGCGCCGCCATAGCGCCCTCGCTGAACCCTTGCAGGATCAGCTTCAGCTTGCCCGGGTAGGTCGCGATGTCGCCGATGGCGAACACGCCGGGCACGGAGGTCTCGCAAGTTGCAGGCCGCACCTGCACGTGGCTGCGCTCCAGGTCGAGGCCCCATTCGGCGATGGGGCCGAGGTCCATCGACAGGCCGAAGAACGGCAGCAGCGTGTCCGCGTGGAGATGCCGGGACTGCCCGTCCACCGTCGCGACCTCGACCGCCTCCAACGCGCCGCCGGCGCCGTGCAGCGCGTGAAGCTGGTAGGGGATGACCATCTCCACCTCGCCCCGGGCGGCGGCGGCGTCGAGCTGGGCCGCCGTTTCCGGCGCGGCACGGAACTTCGCCCGGCGGTGCACGACATAGACCTTGGCCGCCACGTCCTTGAGCGACAGCGCCCAGTCCACCGCGCTGTCCCCGCCGCCGGCGATCACCACGCGGCGATTTCGAAAATCCTCCCGCCGGCGGCAGGCGTAGCGGACCGCGCCCGTCGCCTCGAACGCCGGCAGGCCGGCGAGCGGCGGGCGGTTCGGGCCGAAGGCGCCGGCGCCGGCGGCGACCACCACCGCCTTGCAGCGGATCTCGTCGCCCTCGTCGGTGCCCAGCACGAATTGCCCGGCCTGCCCCTGCAAGCGGTCCACGCGCCGCCCGAGCAGGCGCGGCACGTCGAAGGGCTGGATCTGCTGCTCCAGGTTCGTGATCAGGTGCCCGGCCCCAATCGCCGGATGCGCCGGGATGTCGTAGATCGGCTTCTCCGGATACAGCGCGGTGCACTGCCCGCCGACCTCCTCCAGCGCGTCGATCAGGGTGGAGCGCAGCTTCAGCATGCCGCACTCGAAGGCGGCGAACAGGCCGACGGGGCCTGCGCCGATGATGGCGACGTCGGTTTCGATAAGGTCGGGCATTCCGTGAAGGTAAACACGACGGCCGCCGCATCAAGCCATTTGCCGAACGTTGCCGGAAAGCGCAGATTGGCGGCGTGCCGTCCCTCGCGATTCTCCTGCCCGGCCTTCCGGCGACCGAGGCGTTGGCCGGCCGCATCGCTGGCCTGCTCCAACCCGGCGACGCGGTCCTGCTAGAAGGACCGCTCGGCGCCGGCAAGAGCGCCCTGGCCCGAGCGTTGCTCCGCGCCTTGCTGGACGACCCGGCGCTTGAGGTGCCAAGCCCGAGCTACACGCTGGTCCAGCTTTACGACGCGCCGGTCGGCCCGGTGCACCATTTCGACCTTTGGCGGCTGGACGGCCCCGCGGCGGTCGCGGAACTCGGCTGGGACGATGCGCAGGACGGGGTCGTGCTGGTGGAATGGCCCGACCGGCTGGGCGGCCTGCGCCCGGACCATGCCTTGACCATCATCCTCGGTCTCGCGGACGGCGACGCCCGCCGGGCCGTGCTGTCCGGCTGGCCCGGGCGGCTGGAGCAGCTTGCATGAACCTCCGCACGGTCCCGCCGCATGTGCCGTTCCTGGACGCGCTGGCCGCCTATTGGCTCCATCGTGCCGGGCCGGACCCGCTCGCCGCGGCGGACGGCCTGATCCTGCTGCCGACCCAGCGTGCCGCCCGCGCGCTGAACGAGGCGTTCCTGCGCCAGTCCAATGGCCGCCCGATGCTGCTGCCGCGCATCGCCGCCCTGGGCGCGCTGGACGAGGCGCCGTTGGCGCTGGCCGGCGCCCTCGATCTGCCGCCGGCGGTGGACAGCGCGCGGCGGCTCGCGGTGCTGACCCGGCTGGTGATGGCGCTGGAAGGCCAGTTCGGCGCACCCGGCACCGCTGACCGCGCTTGGCAGCTCGCGACCGAGCTGGCCCGCCTGCTGGACGAGGCGCACCGGGCCGAGGTGCGCCTGGCCGACGCGCTGCCCGCCGCCGCGGAGGCCGGCTACGCCGAGCATTGGAGCCGCACCATCGAGTTCCTGCGCATCGTGACAACTGCCTGGCCGGCCTGGCTCGCCGACAACGGCCTGCTGGACGCGGCGGAGCGCGGCATCAAGCTGCTGGACACCCAGGCGGCCGCTTGGTCGGCGTGTCCGCCCGACTGCCCGGTCATTGTCGCCGGCACCACGGGCGGCATCAAGGCCGTGGCCCGGCTGATGCGCGTCGTCGCCGGACTGCCAAAGGGCATGGTGGTCTTGCCGGGCCTCGACCTCCAAATGCCTGATGCCGTGTGGGAGCAGCTTGATCCCGGCCATCCGCAGTGCGGGATGCAGCGGCTGCTCATCAATCTCGGCGCGACCCGCGGCGATGTGCAGCCTTGGGAGGAGCCGGACGGCACGCCGGCCGTCTCCCCCGGCCGCGACGCCGCGCTGTGCCACTCCCTGATGCCCGCCCAAGCGCTGGGCGGCTGGCGCGTGCCCGCGGCCCCGGACATCCATGGCCTGACCCGGCTGGAAGCGGCGGACCAGCAGGAGGAGGCGGTCGCCATCGCCCTCGCGTTGCGGAACGCGCTGGAAAAGCCGCACGCCCGCGCCGTCTTGGTGACGCCGGACCGGCAGCTTGCGGTGCGCGTGGCGGCGGAGCTGGGGCGCTACGGCGTGATCGTCGATGACAGCGCCGGGGAGCCGTTGTGTGACACGCCGCCGGGCGCGTTCCTGCGGCTGCTGGCCCACGCGGTCGCGGACGGCCTGGCGCCGGTGGCGCTGCTGTCCCTGTTGAAGCACCCGCTGGCGGCGCTCGGCTTGCGCCCGGCGGAGGCCCGGCAGGCGGCACGCCGGTTGGAGCTTGCGTGCCTGCGCGGCCCGGCGCCGGCGCCGGGGATTACGGGGCTGCGCGCCGTGCTGGATCAGCAAACGGCGGCAGATCCCGCGGTGCTGGACCTTCTCGACCGCCTCCATACCATGCTGCAGCCGATCTTCCGCATCGCCAACCGCACCGACGCGACCCCGGCGGAGGCGCTGGCGGCGCTGATCGAGTGCGCGGAAGCGTTGGCGGACACCGATGAGCTGTCCGGCGCCCTGCGCCTGTGGTCGCGGGAGGAAGGGGAAGCGCTGGCGACCCATTTGTCCGCGCTTGCGGCGGCGCTGCCGGTCCTGCCGGCGCAGCCGGTCGCCACCTTGCCCGGCCTGCTGGACGCTTCCATGGAGGGCGCGGCGGTGCGCAGCCGCCGGGCGCTGCGTGGGCGGGACGGGGACGAGCACCCGCGCGTCGCCATCCTGGGCCTGTTGGAAGCGCGGCTGCAATCGGCGGACCTCCTGGTGCTGGGCAGCCTGGCGGAGGGCGTGTGGCCGCCGGCGACCGACCCCGGCCCGTGGATGAGCCGGCCGATGCGCGCCGCCGCCGGGCTGGAATCGCCGGAGGAGCGGGTGGGCGAGCTGGCGCACGACTACGCGATGCTGGCCTGCGCCGCGCCGTCCGTTATCCTGTCCTGCCCGCGGCGGCGGGATGGGGCGCCGACGGTGCCGGCCCGCTGGCTGGTGCGGTTGGAAGCCTACCTTGAAGGGCAGCGCGCAGCACTGCCCGACCATGAGAAGCATCGCGCAGCGCTGCCGGCCCATCCCGCCGCCGCCTGGGCGCGTCTGCTAGATCAGCCGGCCGGCGAACCCTGTCCAGCATCGCCGCCGCAGCCGCGCCCGCCCGTTGACAAACGGCCGCGCCGCCTGAGCGTGACGGAGATCGAGACTTGGTTGCGCGACCCCTACGCCATATACGCCAAGCACGTTTTGCGGCTGCGCGCCTTGCAGCCGTTGGAGCAGTCGGCCGACGCCGCCGATTACGG
>CAXTUO010000032.1:0-13580 GCA_964247175.1 uncultured Acetobacteraceae bacterium
GCCGAGCGGATCGGCATGGACGCGCTGAAGACCGAGCTGCAGACGCTGGCCTTCGCGCAGATCGAGCCGGAAGCGTTCGACACGATCCAGGCCCGGCTCAACTTCCTGCGCGGCCAGGGCGCGGACGTGATCGAGGAGGTGCGGGCGGAGTTGCACCGTATTTGCGCCGAAGGGGGCGCAGCACCCATCGAGATCACCGGGCGCGAGAAGTCGCCCTACTCGATCTGGGAGAAGATGCAGCGCCGCAACGTGGCGTTCGAGCAGTTGTCGGACATCATGGCGTTCCGCGTGGTGATGCCGTCCCGCGATGCTTGCTACATCGCCTTGGGCGCGGTGCATGCCGCGTATCCGGTGATCGCCGGGCGGTTCAAGGACTACATCTCGACGCCGAAGTCGAACGGCTACCGTAGCCTGCATACCGGCGTGACCCTGCGGGAGCCGCGCAACCAGAAGATCGAGGTGCAGATCCGCACGGCCGACATGCACGACGTGGCCGAGAACGGCGTCGCGGCGCATTGGCTGTATAAGCAACAGGATGCCTCCTCCAGCGAGCTGCAGCGCTTCCGCTGGGTGCAGGACTTGCTGGAGATCCTGGAGAACTCGCAGGCGGCGGATGAGTTCCTGGAAAACACCAAGCTGGAGCTGTACCAGGACCAGGTATTTTGCTTCACCCCGAAAGGCCAATTGATCGAGCTGCCGCGGGGGGCGACCAGCATCGACTTTGCTTATGCCGTGCACAGCCAGGTGGGCGACAAGTGCGTGGGCGCCAAGGTGAACGGGCGGCTGATGCCGCTGCGGCACGAGCTGCAGAACGGCGACCAGGTCGAGATCATGACGGCGCGCGACGGCGTGCCGTCCCCGGCATGGGAGCGGTTCGTCGTCACCGGCAAGGCCCGGGCGCGTATCCGGCGCTACATCGCTCAGCAGCAACGGCAGAACAACCTTGACGCTGGCCGGGCGGCGCTGGCCAAGGCTTTCCGGCAGGAGGGCCTGGATGGGTCGGAGAAGGTGCTGGAAGCCGGGCTGAAGGGTCTCAAGGCGGCGTCGCTGGACGACCTGTACGTCTCGGTCGGCAATGGCAACATTGGGCCAAAGGATGTCGTGCACGCGGCTTATCCGGAACTGCGGCAGGCGCCGCGGGCGCCGCGCATGCTGCCGAGCCTGCCGCCGCGGCCCGGCCGCGTGGCGGCGCGCGAAGGCGGCATTCCGATCACTGGGCTGGTGACGGGCATGGCGGTGCATTATGCCGGATGCTGCCACCCGTTGCCGGGCGACCAAATCGTTGGGATCGTCACGACCGGCAAGGGCGTCACGATCCACACAAGGAACTGCCAAACGCTTGAAAGCTTCGCCGCGACGCCCGAGCGCTTCATCGACGTGGGCTGGGAAGCGCCGCTGCCGCTCGCAGGCGGCAAGGCGGCAACCCACATCGGCCGGATCAGCGCCATTGCGGTGAACCAGCCGAACACGCTCGCAAGCCTGACCAACGCCGTCGCGAAGCATGAAGGGGCCGTGACGAACCTCAAGATCACCAACCGCCAGCAAGATTTCTTCGAGGTCGTGCTGGATGTCGAAGTGCGGGACCTCCGGCATCTGTCGAACGTGATCGCCGGGTTGCGGGCGGCCAGCGGCGTGACCCAGGTCGAGCGGGCGCGGGGATGACTTGATGAGCGTCACATGATTCTGGGGCTTGGCTCGGACCTTTGCGATATCCGGCGGATCGAGGCGGTGATGGCCCGGTTCGGCGACCGCTTCTTGGAGCGCGTGTTCACGCCCGTCGAGCGCGCCCGCGCCCTGCGGCGCACCGCGAGCCTGCACGCTCCCACCTTTGCCAAGCGGTTCGCCGCCAAGGAGGCCTGCGCCAAGGCGCTTGGCACCGGGTTCCGGATGGGGGTGTTCCATTCGGATATGGGCGTGGTGAACTTGCCGTCGGGACAGCCGACATTGGCGCTGACCGGAGGCGCGCGGTCCCGCCTGCTCGCGTTGGTGCCGCCTGGGATGCAGCCGTCGATGGCACTGACGGTGACGGACGAGTACCCTTATGCGTTCGCTCAGGTGGTGATCTCGGCATTGCCTATGGCCGGGATTCCTTGACACGGCCCGGTGGCGTCGGCTTGATCCCGCCATTCCTGTGAACCGGATCACCTCTGCATAATGGCGAACCAAAAACCGGGTGGCTTGATCGACAACGTCAAGACCATCCTCTATGCCGGCCTGATCGCGATCGGCATCCGCACCGTCGCATTCGAACCCTTCAACATCCCATCCGGCTCGATGATCCCGACCTTGCTGATCGGCGATTACTTGTTCGTATCAAAATACAGCTATGGCTATTCGCGGTACTCGATCCCGTTCTCGCCCAACCTGTTCGATGGGCGGATTTTCGGGCGGTTGCCGGACCGTGGGGATGTCGCGGTGTTCAAGTTTCCTCGCGACAATCAAACCGACTACATCAAGCGCATCGTCGGCCTGCCGGGCGACCGCGTACAGATGAAGTCCGGCCAACTCTACATCAACGGCACCCTCGTGCCACGCCAGGCCGCTGGCGACTATACCGATGATGAGGCGGGGTCGCGCACCGTTGCCCGGCTTTACGTGGAGACGCTGCCGAACGGCCGGCAGCATGACATCCTCAAGATGTATGAGGAAGGTGGGCTGAACAGCACGCCGGAGTTCAAGGTGCCCGACGGCCACGTGTTCGCCATGGGCGACAACCGGGACAACTCGAGCGACAGCCGCGACCCGAACGGCGGGGTGGGCTTCGTGCCGGTGGAGAACTTGGTGGGCCGCGCGGAGTTCATCTTTTTCTCGATCGACGGCTGGGCGCCGTGGTGGGAATTCTGGGAATGGCCGTTCGAGATCCGCTGGAACCGGCTGCTGCACGGCATCACTTGATCGGTGCGGCCGGGATGCCTGTAGTGGACTTGGCAGCCCAGCATCGGGCGGCGGAGACGATCCTCGGTCATGTCTTCGCAAGTCCCACTTTGCTGCACGAGGCATTGACCCACCGCTCGGCCGCGCACGGCCGACGCGGCCAGCTCCGCCGGGGAGAGCGGCGCGGCGTTGGCTCGAACGAGCGGCTTGAGTTCATCGGCGACCGCGTGCTGGGCTTGGTGATTGCGGACTGGCTGATCGAACGGTTCCCCGAGGAGCAGGAAGGCGAGCTGGGTCCGCGGCACGCGCATCTGGTGTCACGCAAGGTGCTGGCGATGATCGCCGAGACCGCCGGGTTGTCGGACACTTTGGCGGTCGCCCCGAACGAGGCGCGGGCCGGCGTGGGCCAGCTTGCCAACGTGCTGGCCGACGCGATGGAGGCGATGATCGGGGCGCTGTACCTGGATGCCGGGCTGCCGGCGGCGCAGCGGTTCGTGCGGCGGGCTTGGCAGCCGGCGATGGATGCGCTCGTGCTGCCGCCGAAGGACCCGAAGACCGCGTTGCAGGAATTGCTGATGGCGCGGCGGCTGGCGCTGCCCATCTATCAGGTGGTGGACCGCAGCGGTCCGTCGCATGCGCCGGAGTTCGTCATCAGTGTGTCGGCGTGCGACCAGACAGGCACCGGACGCGCTGGCAGCAAACGCTTGGCTGAACGCCTGGCAGCGGCCGATTTGCTTGAAAGATTGAGATGACCGACCAACCTGACGCTGCCGGCATGGAGCAAAGCGTCGATCCGCGCTGCGGCTTCGTCGCGATCGTGGGTGCGCCCAACGCCGGGAAGTCCACGCTGCTGAACCGGCTGACCGGCGCCAAGCTGTCCATCGTGACGCCCAAGGCGCAGACGACGCGGTTCCGCGTGCTCGGGATCCTGATGCGCGGGCCGAGCCAGATCCTGCTGGTCGATACGCCCGGCATCTTCCGCCCGCGCCGCAAACTGGACCGCGCGATGGTCAAGGCGGCCTGGACCGGGGCGGAGGACGCGGACCTCACGCTGCTGCTGGTCGATGCCAAAGCAGGCGCGACGGAAGGCGTGCTCACCATCGCCCGGCAGATCGCCGAGCGGGGACGGCGGGCCTGGATGGTGCTGAACAAGATCGACCTGATCGCGGCGCACACCCTGCTGCCGCTGACCGCCCAGCTCAGCGCGATCCTGCCGGCGGAGCAGACCTTCATGGTCAGCGCCGCGACCGGCGGCGGGCTGGACCGCCTGCTGGACGCTCTCGCCGCCGGGGTGCCGGCCGGGCCGCACCTTTACCCCGATGACGACCTGACCGACCTGCCGGACCGGCTGCTGGCGGCCGAGCTGGTGCGGGAGCAGATCTTCCTGCAAATCCAGGAGGAAATCCCGTACGGCACCACGGTGGAGACGGAAAACTGGCAGGAAAAGCCGGACGGCTCGGTGCGGGTGGAGGCGACGGTCTATGTCGCGCGGGCCGGGCACAAGGCGATCCTGATCGGGGCAGGGGGCGGACGCATCAAGGAAATCGGCGCCCGTGCCCGCAAGGAGTTGACCAGCCTTCTCGAACGCCCGGTGCACCTGTTCCTGAACGTGAAGGAGCGCGCCGGCTGGGACGAGGAGGGGGCGCGGCTGCGGGCCATCGGCCTCGACGACACGGCGTAGCGTCGCCGATGGAGTGGCAGGCGCCTGCCATCGTCCTGGCTGCCCGCCCGCATAGCGAGGGCGACGCGCTGGTCACGGTTTTGACCGAGGGGCATGGACGGCACCACGGCCTGGCTCGGGGCGGCAGCTCCCGGGCGCAAGCCCCGACCTGGCAGCCCGGCAACCTCGTACAGGCGCGGTGGGTCGCCCGGCTTCCCGACCAGTTGGGGTCCATGACGGCGGAGCTGGTGCACCCCGGCGCGGCGCTGGCGATGGATGACGCCTTGTCGCTCGCCATGCTGTCCTCCGCCTGCGCCGTGGCGGAGGGCGCACTGCCCGAACGCGAGCCGCATCCCAAGGTGTTCGCCGGCTTAGTGCAGTCGATTGCCGGGCTGGCGCGGGGGGCGGATTCGCTGACGGATCTCGTGCGCTGGGAAGTCGTGCTGCTGGCGGAACTTGGCTACGGGCTGGACCTTTCGGCCTGTGCAGTGTCCGGGGCCACGGCCGGGCTGGCTTGGGTGTCGCCCAAGACCGGCCGCGCCGTGTCGGATGATGCCGCGGGCGAGTGGCGGCCGCGCTTGCTGCGTTTGCCGGGCTTTCTCGTGGGCGGGAACTCGGCATCCGCCGGGGATTGGCGCGACGGCCTCGAACTGACCGGACATTTCCTGGCGCGGGACGCCTTTGGGCATCAGCACCGGCCGTTGCCGCCGGCGCGGAACATGCTGTACGACCGGGTTTCGGCCTTGGCGACGAGTCCGTAGTTCTCTATATGTTCTAGATAGGGGAGCCGAGATGCCTGACGACCTGACCGGAACGATTGCCGACACGCCGCTCGCGGACGCATTGAGCGAGCGCTATCTCGCCTACGCGCTGAGCACGATCATGTCGCGCAGCCTGCCGGACGTGCGCGACGGGCTGAAGCCGGTGCACCGGCGGCTGGTCTATGCCATGCATCAGTTGAAGCTCGACCCGGCGTCCGGCTTCAAGAAATGCGCCCGGGTCGTGGGCGACGTGATCGGCAAGTACCATCCGCATGGCGACGCGTCGGTCTATGAAGCGTTGGTCCGGCTGGCCCAGGAGTTTGCGGCGCGCTACCCGTTGATCGAGGGGCAGGGCAATTTCGGCAACATCGACGGTGATAACCCCGCCGCGATGCGCTACACCGAGGCACGGCTGACTGAGGTTGCGCAGACCCTGCTGTCCGGCATCGACGATGACGCCGTGGACTTTCGTGCGACCTATGACGGGGAGGAGAACGAGCCGGTCGTGCTTCCAGGTGGTTTCCCGAACCTGCTGGCAAACGGCGCGGCGGGGATCGCGGTCGGCATGGCCACCAGCATCCCGCCGCACAACGCCGGCGAGGTTTGCGCCGCGGCGATTCACCTGATCCAGAATCCTGAAGCGACAACGGCCGAACTGCTGGCCCACATGCCCGGCCCGGACTTCCCGACCGGCGGCACGCTGATCGAGGACCCGGCCGCCATCCTGCAGGCCTACGAGACCGGACGCGGCGGCTTCCGCATGCGCGCCAAGTGGGAAATCGAACGGGGCAAGCACGGCGCCTGGCACGTCGTGGTCAGCGAGATTCCCTACCAAGTGCAAAAGGCCCGGCTGATCGAGCAGATCGCCGAACTGCTGGAAGCCAAGAAGCTGCCGTTCCTCGGCGACGTGCGGGACGAGAGCGCCGAGCAGGTCCGGCTGGTGCTGGAGCCGAAGTCGCGGGGCGTGGAGCCGGAGGTGCTGATGGAAACCATGTTCCGTGCGACCGCCTTGGAAAGCCGGTTCCCACTGAACATGAACGTGCTGACCGCTGACCGGACGCCTATGGTTTTGGGGCTGCGTGGGGTGTTGCAGGCGTGGCTTGACCATCGGCAGGAAGTGCTGGTCCGTCGCTCCCGACACCGCCTGGCCGCGATCGAGCGTCGGCTGGAGGTGCTGGACGGCTACCTGGCCGTGTTCTTGAACCTCGACGAGGTGATCCGGATCATCCGCGAGGAGGACCAGCCGAAGCCGGTGCTGGTTGCCCGCTTCACCCTGACCGACCTGCAGGCGGAGTCGATCCTGAACATGCGGCTCCGCTCGCTGCGGCGCCTGGAGGAGATGGAGATCCGGCGCGAGCACAAGGCGCTATCAAAGGAGCAACGGGAGGTCGAGGGGCTGTTGAAGGACGCCGGACGCCGATGGCGGAAGATCGAAGGCGAGCTTGCGGCGGTGCGGGACAAGTTCGGCCAGGGTGCGCTGGGCGCCCGGCGGACCGTGTTGGGCCAGGTGCCGTTGGCCGTCGAGGTGAACACCGACAGCCTGTTCGAACGCGAGCCGATCACCGTTGTGCTGTCCGACAAGGGCTGGCTCCGGGCGGTGAAGGGCCACCTGGCCGAAGGCGCCGAGCTGAAGTTCAAGGAGGGCGACAAGCTGCGCCTGCTGGTTCCCTGCCAAACGACGGACCGGCTCTGCCTGTTCGCCGGCAACGGCCGGGCCTACACGCTGCGCGCCGGCGACTTGCCGCGTGGCCGCGGCGACGGGCAGCCGATCCGCGTCCTGGCGGAACTGGGCGATGACGACGTGGCCGCCTTGTTCGTTTGGCGGGAAGGGCTGCGCTACCTGGTGGCCAGTTCCGCGAGCCGGGGCTTCGTCGTGCCGGCCGCGGATCTGCTGGCGGAGAAGCGGACGGGCAAGCAGGTGCTGAACGTGAAACCGCCCGAAACCGCGCTGCTCTGCATCCCGGCGGAAGGCGACCACGTCGCGGTGATCGGCACCAACCGCAAGCTGCTCGTGTTCCCATTGAACGAGGTGCCGGAGTTGTCCCGCGGGTCCGGCGTGCTGCTGCAGAAGCATCGGGATGGCGGGTTGGCGGACGCCAAGGTGTTCCGGATGGCCGATGGCCTGACCTGGCGGTTGGGGGAGAAAACACGGACGGAAACCGGACTGCGGGATTGGACCGGAGCACGCGGCCAATCAGGCCGGATGCCGCCCAACGGGTTTCCAAAAACCGGCCGGTTCAGCTAATCGCCAGCCAGCCGCACGCTTGTTACGGGCGCGACTGAGGGCAGAAGTGGCCCCGTCTGCGATCACAGGGCAGCCCGGATGCAGCGACTCGGCAGCGTGCATGTTGTCGAAAGCGAACGACCGGCCCGAGGCGCCGTTCAGCAGCGCCCACCGAAATGCAGCGAGCGCAGTCGCCGAACACGCCGCTGTTGCCCGCCGTGCTGAGCGCCGGGATAACGACCAGAAGCGGGGTTGTGCTTTCCGCGTCGTGCCGGGCGCGCGCGGGTCCAAGTCTGTTGCCGGGCGGGACGGCGCTGTGGCACAGTTGCGCAATGATATTCCGCCGCGCGCTGCTGCATTCGATCCCGCTTGCCGCCTTTGCGCTGCCGGCGTGGGGGCAGGACTCCTTTGGAGCCTTCGTGAACAGCGTGAAGGCGGAGGCTCGGCGCGCCGGCCTGCGCGAGGCGACCCTGCAGCAAGCCTTTGCCGGCGTGGAACCGAACCAGAAGGTGATCGAACTCGATCGCCGCCAGCCGGAGTTCACCCTGACCTGGCCGGAGTACCGCGCCCGCGTGCTGCCGGAAAGCCGTTTGCAGGCCGCACGCGAGAACTACGCCCGCGAACGCCCTTTGCTGGCCCGGGTCGAGGAGCGGTATGGCGTGGACCCGTTGATCATCGTGGGCATTTGGGGCGTTGAATCGGCCTTTGGCGCCAACAAGGGTAACTATCGCTTGGTCGAGGCGCTTTCGACCCTGGCCTGGGAAGGGCGGCGAGCGGCGTATTTCCGCGGCGAGCTGATCAACGCGTTGCGTATCCTGGATCAGGGCGACGTGGCGCCCACCCGCATGACCGGCGGCTGGGCCGGGGCAATGGGGCAGCCGCAGTTCATGCCAAGCTCCTACCTGCGTTTCGCCGTGGACTTCGACGGCGACGGCCGGCGCGACATCTGGGACAGCAAGCCGGATGTGTTCGGGTCAATCGGCAACTACCTGGCGAAGAACGGCTGGCGCCGTGGGGAGCCTTGGGCGCAGCCGGTCCGGCTGCCCACGGGTTTCGATGTGGCAGTTGCGGTGCGCGACAACCGCCGAAGCCTCGATGACTGGATGCGTACGGGCGTGCGGCGGGTGGATGGGCGGGAGTTCGGCCGCGCCGATCTTCAGGGTGCGGTCGTCGTGCCCAACGGAGCGGAGCCGGGGGAGGGTTTCATGACCTATCCCAACTTCAACGTGATCCGGCGTTACAACCCGTCCGATTTTTACGCCCTCGCCGTCAGCCTCTTGGGTCAAGCCGCTGTCTGAAGCGCGAAGTCGGCGCTGGACCGGGCCATGCGGGCGGGAGTAACCGATGCGCACATCGTGGGAACATAGGGAGCGCCGGACCATGCTGGGTCGCCGTGAGGTTTTGCTTGCCGGAACGGCGCTCGCGGCCATGCCGGGCAGGGGGAGCGGGGCCGAGCAGCGCCGGGCGCCTCCGCATGGGCGGGGCCGCGAGGCGGCGCCGGCCGGCACGGCCGCGACCACCCCACTCGGCCCGATCGACACCGCCGCCAAGTTCGCGTTGATCCTGGACTTCAACACCGGTGCGACCTTGCTGGACAAGGAGGGCGACACGCCGATGCCGCCTTCCTCCATGACCAAGCTGATGACCGCGTATATCATCTACGGCATGTTGAAAGCGGGCCGCTTGACGCTCACGCAGGAGCTGCCGGTCAGCGAGCGGGCCTGGCGCATGCAGGGGTCCAAGATGTTCGTGCCGCTGGGCGGGACGGTGAAGGTGGAGGACCTGATCCGCGGCGTGATCGTGCAGTCCGGCAACGATGCCTGCGTCGTCTTGGCAGAGGCGGTGGCCGGGTCGGAAGAAGGGTTTGCCGAACAGATGAACGCGAAGGCCAAGGAGCTTGGCCTGACCGCATCATACTTCCGTAACAGCACGGGATGGCCTGACCCGCAGCAGCGCATGTCATGCCGCGACATCGCGACGCTAGCGCGGCGCTTGATCACCGACTTCCCGGAATACTACAAGTACGACAACGAAAAGGTGTTCAAGTACAACAACATCGAGCAGCAGAACCGCAATCCCCTCGTGCAGAAAGGCGTCGCCGATGGCTTGAAGACAGGCCACACCGAAGAGGGCGGATATGGCCTGGTAGCCAGCAGCGCGCGGGGCGGACGGCGGGTCATCGTCGTGGTGAACGGCCTTGCCTCGATGCATCAGCGGGCAGAGGAAAGCGAGCGGCTTCTGGAATGGAGCTTCCGGGAATTCGAGAACGTGACGCTGTTCGCGTCGGGCGACACGGTTGAGCAGGCGAAGGTCTGGCTGGGTGCGCGGCCGACCGTGCCGCTGGTGGGCGGTCAGGACCTGGTGCTGACCATGCCGCGGCAATGGCGCCGCAGCGCCAAGATCGAGGTCGAGTACAGCAACCCCATCCCTGCGCCGGTCAGCCGCGGCGATGTGCTGGGCAAGCTCACGGTGTCCGGCCAGGGCGTGCCGGCGATGGACGTGCCGTTGCTGGCCGGCGCCGACGTGCCCCGGCTTTGGTTGCCAGGCCGTGCGGCCGCGGTCATGGCGCGTTACGTCACAGGTTCCTGACGCCTCGGTGTTCATCACGTTCGAGGGCGGGGAGGGGGCTGGGAAGTCCACCCAGGCACGTCTCCTGGCCGATGCGATGACTGCGGCTGGCCGCCCGGTGCGGTGTACCCGCGAGCCTGGCGGCGCCCCAGGTGCAGAGATCCTACGCGGCCTCCTGCTGTCGCGCGAGCACGACTGGTCGCCTTCGGCCGAGGTTTATCTGCACTTCGCGGCCCGGGCCGAGCATGTGGCGCGGACCATCCAGCCGGCCCTGGCCCGAGACGAGGTCGTGATCAGCGACCGGTTCGCCGATTCGACAATGGCCTATCAGGGCTACGGCCTCGGGGCCGACCGCGCCCTGATCGCCGCGCTGAGCCGCCTGCTGCCGGTGCGGCCCGATCTCACGGTCGTGCTGGACGTTTCCCCGGCCGTTGCCGCGGACCGGATGGCGGGGCGCCGCCAGGCGCTCGACCGCTACGAGGCGATGGGGCCGGCGTTCCATGCACGGGTTGCGGAGGGGTTTGCCGCGATCGCCGCCGCGGAGCCCGAGCGTTGCGCCGTCGTCGCGGCCGATGGCGGGGCGGATGAGGTGCATCGCGCCGTGCTCGCTGTCATCGCCAGGCGTTGGCCCGTTGCCCCATGATCGTGCCGGCACCGCGCGAGAACTCGTTCCTGCTGGGCCATGCCGCCGCGGAGGCGGTGATTGACGATGCCACCCGGGCTGGCCGTATCCACCATGCGTGGCTGCTGACCGGACCGGAGGGAGTCGGCAAGGCGACGCTGGCCTACCGCTTCGCCCGGCGCTTGCTGGCCGGTCCCCAAGCCTCCGCCGGCAGCGCGAACGATCCGGCATCCCCGGTGTTCCGCCGTGTAGCGGCAGGCACCCATGCCGATCTGCTGACAGTCGAGCGCGAGTGGGACGACAAGCGCAAACGCCTGCGGTCCGAGATCGTGGTGGACAGCGCCCGTGGCGTGGCGGACTTCCTGCGCCTGACCCCGGCGGAGGGCGGCTGGCGCATCGTGGTGGTGGACGGGGCCGAGCACCTGAACCGCAACGCCGCCAACGCTCTGCTGAAAGTGCTGGAGGAACCACCGCCGCGCGCAGTGCTGCTGCTGGTCTGCGCGTCGCCGGGCCGACTGCTGCCGACGATCCGCAGCCGGTGCAGGCAGTTGCGGCTCGGCGAGCTCGGGCCTGCTGACATGGGCAGCGTGCTGGCCCGCTGCCTGCCGGACATGGACCCGGCGGACCGTGCCGCGTTGGCCGCCCTGTCGGGCGCCCCGGGCCGGGCCTTGGCGTTGGCCGAGGGGCAGGGGATCGAGCTGGCCGCCCTGGTGGCCGACGTGCTGCGGGCGACGCCGAACGTGCCGTTGCTGCGCGCCTACGAAGTGGCGGACAAGCTGGTGCGGAGCGAGGCCGGGTTCACGGCCTTCATGGGCCTGCTGCGTGACGCGATCAGCGCCGTGGTCCGCAACGCCGCGCGGGGCCGGGCCGATGCCGGCCAGCAACGCCTGGCGGCCTTGAGGCCCCTAGCCGAATGGGGCGATTTGTGGCACGCGCTCACGCGGCTGCAGGATGACACCGAGCGGTTCAACTTGGACAAGCGTCATGCCATCGTCTCGAGCCTGGATTTGCTGAATACCTCATGAGCAAGCGGTTTTACGTCACGACCCCGATCTACTACGTCAACGGTGCGCCGCACATCGGCCACGCGTACACGTCGGTGGCGGCCGACGTGCTGGCCCGGTGGAAGCGGCTGGACGGCCATGAGGTGTTCTTCCTGACCGGCACCGACGAGCACGGACAGAAGGTCGAAAAGGCGGCGCATGACGCGGGCGTGGCGCCCCAGGAATTCGCCGACCGCATTTCTCAGCAGTTCCAGGGCCTGTCCGCGCTGATGGGCCTGTCCAACGATGATTTCATCCGCACGACGGAGGGACGTCATAAGCTCGCTTGCCAGGAGCTTTGGCGTCGGCTGCGCGCATCAGGCGACATCTATTTGGGGCACTACGAAGGCTACTACGCCGTCCGCGACGAGGCGTTCTATAATGAAAGCGAGCTGACCATCCGGTCTGATGGCAGCCGCGTCGCGCCCACGGGGGCGCCGGTGGAATGGGTGAGGGAGCCTTCCTACTTCTTCCGCCTGTCGGCTTGGCAGGACCGCCTGCTTGCGCTGTACGAAAGCGAGCCGGACTTCGTGTCGCCTGCCAGCCGCCGCAACGAGGTCGTGAGCTTTGTCCGAGGCGGGCTTACCGACCTGTCGGTGAGCCGCACCAGCTTCACCTGGGGAGTGCCGGTGCCGGACGACCCGGATCACGTCATGTACGTGTGGCTCGACGCGCTGACGAACTATCTGTCTGCGGTCGGCTTTCCCGATACCGTAAGTCCGCGTTGGCCGTTCTGGCCGGCCGACGTGCACCTTGTCGGCAAGGACATCATCCGGTTCCATGCGGTTTATTGGCCGGCCTTCCTGATGGCCGCCGGGCTGCCGATACCGCGATGCGTGTTCTCGAACGGCTGGTGGACGGCTGCGGGCGAGAAGATGAGCAAGTCGCTGGGCAACGCCGTCGATGCCGCCCGGCTGGTGGACACCTTCGGCCTTGATCCCGTGCGGTATTTCCTGTTGCGCGAGGTGCCGTTCGGCAACGACGGGGATTACAGCGACGCGGCGCTGGTCCGTCGGCTGAACGTGGAGCTTGCGAACGACCTCGGCAACTTGGCGCAGCGCACGCTGTCCCAAATCGCCAGGAACTGCGGTGGTGTGTTGCCGGAGCGTGGGGTTGCAACCGTCCAGGACACGGCGCTGCTGGACGCGGCGCAAGCGCTGCCGCATGCCGTGCGGGACCGCCTGGACCGCCTCGCATTCCATGACGCGCTGGAAGACGCGTGGAAGGTGATCCGGGCGGCCAACGCCTACATCGACCATCAGGCGCCATGGGCCTTGCGCAAAACCGACGTGGCCCGGATGGCGAGCGTGCTCAGCGTGTTGGCCGAGGTGATCCGCTGCGTAGCGACGGTTTTGCAGCCCTTCATGCCGGGCAGCATGGCTGCGATGCTCGATCAGGTCGGCGCGCCTCCGGATGCACGCGGCCTTGCGGACCTTGCAGCGCCGTTGCCGCCGGGCACGGCGTTGCCGGCGCCGCAAGGCGTGTTTCCGCGCTACAGCGACAAGGCCGGATAAGGCCCGACGTTGATCGACTCGCACTGCCACCTGGACATGCTCGACCCGGCGGAACTCGACGCCGTGCTGCAACGGGCCGCAGGCGCCGGGGTCGGCGAGATGATCACCATCGGCACGCGGCTGAGCCAAAGCGCGCCTCTGATCGCGTTGGCGCGGCGCCTCGGCGTGTGGTGCACTGTCGGCGTTCATCCGCACAATGCCGGCGACGAGCCGGTCGCGGATGCGGCCACCATCGCTGGCTTGGCTGATGATCCGCGGGTGGTCGGCATCGGCGAGTCCGGACTTGACTACTTCTACGACAAAGCGCCGCGCGA
>CAXTUO010000033.1:0-13440 GCA_964247175.1 uncultured Acetobacteraceae bacterium
ACCGTCTGGTTCACCGACCACACGGACGCGAACGGCCCGTAGTAGCTGCCCTTGCGCGTGCGCGACCCGCGGTGCTTGACGATCTGCGGGAACGGGTGGTCCTCCGTCAGCATCAGCCAGGGATAGCTCTTGTCGTCCCGCAGCACGATGTTGAACCGCGGCTTCAGCCGCTTGATGAGGTTGGCCTCCAGCAGCAGGGCCTCGGCCTCCGTGTGCGTGGTCACGATCTCCATCGAGGCCGTTTCCGACACCATGCGCCGCAGCCGCTCGTTCAGCCGGGCGAGCTGGGTGTAGGAATAAACGCGCTTGCGCAGAGCTTTGGCCTTGCCGACGTAGAGCGCGTCGCCCCGGGCGTCCAACATGCGATACACGCCGGGGCTGAGCGGCATGGTCAGCAGCGCATGCTCGATAACCGCGACGCCTTTCGGCCCGTCGCCCGACCCGGCCGCCGTGGCCAGCGCGAGGTCAGGGGCAGGGGGGGCGAGCGAAGGATCGGCGTCGTGCATGGGGTTCAATAGGGGCGCGAACGCCCCGGCCTCAAGTGCCTGCAGCCGGGGCGGCCCGGGTTGGCAGCCCCAGGACGGCAGTGAAAGCGTCAGGATGTCCACCAAGGCAGGGCGATCCCTTGGGTCCAGCTCGGACGCGCGGCTACGCCGCGGTGGCGATGGACCCGGCGATGGCATCGGCCCGCGCGCACCGGCTGGAGCCGGGCGGTGCGGCCGCCGGCCAGGACTGCTCCAGCAGCACGCGGGTGGTCAGTTCGATGTGCTGCGCCATGAGCGTCTTGGTGCGCGCGGCGTCACGGGCAAGGGCGGCTTCCATGAGGTCCTGGTGCTCGCGGCCGAGGTCGCGCGCAACCTCGGCGAGCGGAACCGAAAGGCGCCGGTAGCGCTCGCTCTGGGCGTAGAGGATCGCCCGCAGCCGCAGCAGCCAGGGGCTGTCGCAGGCGGCGACCAGGGCCTCGTGATAAGCGGCGTGGGCCGCCGACCATGCTTCGCCCATGCGTTCCGGGTCCTCCGGCTCGCGTTCCGCCGTGCGGGACAGGCGATGGAAGGCGGCGACGAGCTGCGACTCCCAGCCGACGTCGCCCACGGCGAGCGCGCGCTCCAGGCACAGTCCCTCGATCTGCGCGCGCACCGCCGTGAGGTCGCGCAACTCGTCCGCCGAGATCGGGGCGACGCGGAAGCCGCGCTGAGGCGCGGCGACCACGAGTTCCTCGGACGTCAAGCGGGCCAGCGCCTCGCGCACGGCGCCGAGGCTGACCGAGAGCGCTTGGCACAGCTCGTTGATCTTCAGCCTTGCCCCGGGCCGCAACCGGCAAGCGAGCAGGTCGGCGCGGAGGCGTTCGTAGGCGTCCTGGGTGAGGCTGGAGCCGGCAGCAGCGGTGCGGGGCATGGCACGAGGCTAACGCGCTTTGAGCGTGAAAACTATGTCCCAGCAAGAAATAGATTTTCTATTGACTCGCGAGTTTGGCGGGAGCACCCAGGCCCCAAGCCCGCTGCAAGAGACGGCAAGCATCGAGCAAAGGAGGAGCATCCATGCGCTTCGCAGCATACCGGCAGAACGGCGTCGAGGGCCTTGCCGCCGCCGAGGGAAGCGGCCCCTTCCGCGGCTTCGCCGCCACGAACAGCAAGCATCCCGGCAGCCTGGCCAGCCTCGTCGCGCGCGGGGGCGAGCACCTCCTGGCGGCCGGCCGCAGCCTGCTGGCAGGCCCGGAGATCAATCTCGACGCCGTCGAGCTGCTGCCCCCGCTTCCCGCCCCGGGCAAGATCATCTGCATCGGCCTCAACTACGCCGACCATTCGGCCGAAAGCGGCTTCAAGGTGCCCGACTACCCCACGGTGTTCGGCCGTTTCAGTTCGAGCCTGATCGGCCACGGCGCGCCCATCGTCCGGCCCCGGCTGTCCGAGCAGCTCGACTACGAGGGCGAGTTCGTCGCCGTGATCGGCCAGGGCGGGCATGACATCCCGAAGGCGCGGGCGCTGGACCACGTGTGCGCTTACTCGCTGTTCAACGACGCCTCCATCCGGGACTACCAGTTCAAGGCGCCGCAATGGACGGTTGGCAAGAACTTCGACGGCACCGGCGCCTTCGGCCCCTGGCTGGTGACGGCGGACGAGCTGCCGCCGGGCTGCGCCGGGCTGCGGCTGCAAACGCGGCTGAACGGCGAGACCGTGCAGAGCGCCTCGACCGACGACCTGGTGTTCGACGTGGCCACCCTCATCTCCGTGCTCAGCGAGGCGTTCACCCTGGAGGCGGGCGACGTCATCGTGACCGGCACGCCGTCCGGCGTGGGCCTCGCGCGCAAGCCGCCGCTGTGGATGAAGCCCGGCGACGTCTGCGAGGTCGAGCTGGAAGGGGTCGGAACGCTGCGCAACCCGGTCGTGGACCAGGGCGCAGTGGGGGTCGGGAGCGCGGCGCACGCCGCCGCCTGACGCGCGCCGGGTCAGGCGCGCGGGCCAAGGTTCCGGGGAGCTGCGGCGCCGGCAAGGCGCCGCGAAAGGGAGAGGCAAGCATGACGCAGATCGGACACTTCATCGCGCCCACGCGGCGGCCCGACGCGCTCGGCGCGCACTCGATGGACTGCTTCAACATGGCCGTGCCCGACCTGGAGCAGGCGCGGCAGTTCTACACCAAGTTCGGCCTCGATGTGCGCGAGGAAGGCAACGGCCTCGGGCTTTACACCTTTGGCCACCCGCACCGGTGGGGACGGCTCAGCGAAGGATCGAGAAAAGCGCTCGGCCACCTTTCGTTCGGGATCTTCGAGGATGACGTGGCGCGGTTCCAGGACCGGCTGCAGCAGGCCGGCATCGAACGGCTCGACCCGCCGCCCGGCTTCGAAAGCAACGGCATCTGGTTCAAGGACTGCAACGGCCTCTTGGTCGAGTTGCGGGTGGCCGAGAAGTCCTCGCCGAACGCGAAGTCCACGGTTGACCACCTGATCTCAGGCGCAGGCCGGCGCGGGGCGCCGATCCGGGGCACGACGCCCGATGTGCGCCCCCGGCGGCTCGCGCACATCCTGGTGTTCGTGCGCGACGTTCCGGCGTCGGTCAAGTTCTACGGCGACGTGCTGGGGCTGCGGCTGTCCGACGAGTCCGGCGGCGTGATCGCCTTCATGCACGGCATCCACGGCAGCGACCACCACATGGTCGCCTTCGCCAAGTCCGAGGCGCCGGGCCTGCACCATTGCAGCTGGGACGTGGCGTCCATCCAGGACATCGGCCTCGGCGCGATGACCATGGCCGACAGCGGCTATGCGGAGGGCTCGGGCGGCATGTGCTCGGCTCCAACTACTTCCATTACGTGCGCGACCCCTGGGGCAGCTACAGCGAGTACTCCTGCGACATCGACTACATCCCGGTCGAGATGGACTGGAACGGCCAGTCCCACCCCATCGAGAACAGCTTCTACCTGTGGGGGCCGGAGCCGCCCAAGGACTTCGCCTTCAACCATGAAGCGTCGTCCGAGCCGCAGCTCCCCGCCGCCGCCATGGACTGACGCCCGCAAAGAAACCGCGCGACACCAAGAAACCAACGGAAACGCCGTGCAGGATCAGCTCCTTTATGACGTCGTGCAGATCGGCTACGGCCCGGTCAGCCAGGTCCTCGCCCTCATGCTGGCCCCCGCGTCGCGGTGGTCGAGCGGTGGTCCGAGCCTTACACCCTGCCGCGGGCGGTGTGCATCGACCACGAGGCCGCGCGCATGCTGCACGCCATCGGCATGGGCGACGGCCTGTCCCGCTTGTCGCACCCGGCGCCGCTGTACCAGTGGTTCAACGCGGAATGGGAGGAGCTGCTTTGCCTCGACTGGGGCAAAGGCTCGGTGCCCGGCGGGCCGGAGGTCAATTTCGTCCACCAGCCCAGCCTGGAGGCGGAGTTCCGTGCGGTGGTGCGTGAGCAGCCCACCGTCGAGCTGAACCTGGGCTGGGAGCCGGCCGGCTTCACCGACCACGGCAGCCACGTCGAGGTCCGCCTGCAGCAGCTCGGGAGCACGGAAACCCGCACCTTGCGGACCCGCTACCTGGTCGGCGTGGACGGCGCCAACAGCACCGTCCGCGAAAGCCTGGGCATCGGGCGCGAGGACATCGGCTTCGAGGCGGACTGGCTGGTGGTGGACATGAAGCTCCACCCCGGCGTCACCCTCGACATCCCGGACTGCGGCCAATACTGCAACCCCGAGCGCCCCACGACCATGGTGCCCGGCGGGCTGCAGGACGGGCGCGTGTGCCGCCGCTGGGAGTTCATGCGCCTGCCGGGCGAGACGCGGGAAGAGCTGCAGGACGAGGCGCATGTCTGGAAGCTGCTGGGCAAATGGGTCCGCCCCGACAAGGCGGAGCTGGTGCGCCACACCATCTACACCTTCCGCTCCCTGGTGGCCGAAACCTGGCGCAAGGGCCGCGTGCTGATCGCCGGCGACGCCGCGCACACCATGCCGCCCTTCATGGGCCAGGGCATGTGCGCCGGCATCCGGGACGCCTGGAACCTGAGCTGGAAGCTGGACTGCATCCTGCGCGGCCAGGCCGGCGACGAATTGCTGGACAGCTACACGGCGGAGCGCTAGCCGCACGTGAACGGGGTGATCGACGCCGCGGTCTATCCGGCCGCATCATCTGCATCGCCGACCCGGCGGAAGCGGCGGAGCGCGACCGGGCGTTCAAGGCCGGCACCGCCGAGCCGTTCCCGCCTTTCCCCCACCTCACGGCCGGGCTGGTGGCGCAGGGCACGCCGATGGCCGGGCTGCTATCGCCGCACGGCACCGTGCGCTGGCGCGGACGCGAAGGGCGCTGGGACGATGTGGTGGGCCTGGGCTTCTGCGTCGTGCTGCGCGACGCCGACCCGAAGGACGTGCTGTGCCCGGACCAGCTTCGGGCCTTGGCGGGCATCGGCGCCCATGTGGTCGGCATCGCCGACGCGCCCCGAGGCGACTTCGTCGTGGATGCGGAGGGCAAGTATGGCGCCTTCCTCGGCGCGCACGGCGCGGCGGCCATGATCACCCGGCCGGACTTCTACGTGTTCGGAGGCGCCTCCACCGATGGAGACCTGCTGGGGCTGGTGGACCAGTTGCTGGCCGTCCTTGCGGAGAACGGCGTCCGCGTTTCCGCCGACGTGGGGCATGCGGGGCACCACGCCGGGAGGGTCCCGAAGGACCAACCAACGGCCTGACCCGGGCTGCCGGTGCTCCGCCGGCAGACTGCACACACTGCGCTGGCGGCCAAACGGCCTCAGCAGAAGCATCAACAAGGACGTGCCGCACGGCGCAGGCGGACTTACGCCCGCTCTGCAGGCGGAAGGCCCCGAGGATGGTTGGCAAGGAACACACGCACCTGCGTAAAGCGCCTGGGTCGGACGTGTTGGCGCACGAGGACGCGGCAGCCCCAACCGGCGCCACTGGCGCCGGTTAGGACACCCGCTACGAGTTCAAGGCTGTCCTGTTGCTCTGCCTTGGCTTCGGCCTGGTCGGCCTGGACCGCTTCATGATCCTGCCGATGTTTCCCACACTGATGAAGGAGCTTGACCTCAGCTACCAGGACCTTGGCCACATCACCGGCATCCTTTCGGTCGCTTGGGGCATCTCCGGCTTCTTCATGGGGCGGCTGTCCGACCGCATCGGCCGCCGCAGGGTCGTGGTTTGGGCCATGGTCGCCTTTTCCGTGCTGGTGGGCGTCAGCGGCCTGGCCAGCGGCATCGGCTCGCTGCTGCTGATCCGGGCCATGATGGGGCTGGCGGACGGCGCATACACGCCACCCAGCATCGTCGCCACGCTGGAAGCGTCCAAGCCCAGCCGGCACGGCCTCAACCTTGGCATCCAGCAGATGGCCTTGCCGCTGTTCGGGCTGAGCATCGCGCCGATCTTCGTGACGCAGATGCTGCAGGTGGTGGACTGGCGGGTGATCTTCGCGCTGGTGGCGCCGCCCGGCTTGATCGTGAGCTACCTGCTGTATCGGACGCTGCGCACGCCGTCCGCCCAGGCCGCCGCCCTGCACACCGCGACGCACGACGCGGGCGACCACGCCTGGACCGACGTGTTCCAGCACCGCGACGTGTGGCTCAACATGGTCGGGATGCTCTGCTGGCTCACCTGCCTGATCGTCACGACCGCGATGCTGCCCAGCTACCTGACGGACTATCTGCACCTCAGCCTGGGCCAAATGGGTTTTGTGCTGTCGGCCACCGGGTTCGGCGCCAGCGCCGGGACGGTCCTCATGCCGTGGCTGTCCGACCGGGTCGGACGCAAGCCGGTGATGATCGGCTCCAGCTTGGCAACCCTGGCCTCGCTGGTCCTGCTGACCCGGATCGGCGCGGAGCCTGGCACGCTGTTCGCCGTGCTGTTCGTGGTCCACTTCTTCAACTTCGCCCATATCGCCCTCACCGTCGGCCCGCTCAGCGCGGAGTCCGTGCCGGCGAAGCTGATGGCGACCGCGTCAGGCGTCGCCATCGGCGTCGGCGAGATCTTCGGCGGCGGCATCGCCCCGGTGATCGCGGGCTACATCGCCGGGCTGTACGGCATCCAGTACACGCTCTACCTCGCCATCGCCGCCCTGGCGGTCGGCGTGCTGGTCGGCCTTGGCCTGCGCGAAACAGCGCCGGAGGTGCTCAAGCGACGCGGCGGCCTGGCGCAGCCTGTCATGAACAACGTGATCCCTTAGCGAAGCGCCCTCCACCTTTCCTGCATTCAGTGCCTGCATGCCATGTTCCCACGCACCCAACTCGGCCGGCGCGGCGCGATGAGCGGCGTGCTCGCCGCGGCGGCCCTTTGCCCGCAAGCTGGCGCGGGAGGTGAACGAAGAGTGCGCCACGGCCGTCAAGGACCACCCGGGCCGCTTCGGCTTGTTCGCGTCCCTGCCGCTGCCCGACATCGACGGCGCTGGCCGAGGCGGCCTACGCCTTCGACACGCTTGGCGCCGACGGGGTCGTCGTTGAGACGAACCACCAAGGGATCTACATGGGCGACCGCAAGCTCGACCCGCTTTATGCCGAGCTGAACCGGCGGCGCGCGGTGATGTTCATGCACCCGACCTCGCCCACTTGCCCGTGCTGCCAGACCCTGCCGCTCGGCTTTCCCCGGCCGATGATCGAGTTCATGTTCGAGACTACCCGCGCGGTCGCGAGCATGCTGCTCACCGCACCTTTGACCGTTTCCCGGACATCCGGCTGATCGTGCCGCATGCGGGCGCCGTGATGCCGGTGCTGGCCGACCGGATCGCCGGCCCAGCCTTCCACCCACGAAAGGCCAAGCAATGCTCAGAACCGCCGCCGTCGGACTGACGGCGCTCGCCCTCGCCTGCACGCCGAACGCTTCGCGAGGCCAACCGGCCGCCGACCCAACGAAAGGAACCGCCATGTCCATGACGAACGTCCTCGAGCACCGTGCGGCACTGCTCGCCCAGTGCCCCCCGGCTCCGCCGCGCTTGCCCGAGGCGGAGGCCGCAAAGCTCCCCATCCACGTCACCGAATGGGGGACGACAGGGCCGGAGGTGCTGGTCGTGCACGGCGGCGTGCAGGGCGGCCTGGGCGGGGGGCCGAGCACGTTTTCCAAGCAGGAGGCGCTCGCGCAGCGGGGCTGGCGGCTGCGGTTCGTGGACCGGCCGGGCTTCGGCCAAAGCCCGTCGCGCGGCATGGACGACATGGAAGCGGACGCCGTCTGGATCGCGGACATGCTGGGCGGCGGCGCCAACCTGATCGGCCATTCCTGGGGCGGCGCCGAGTCGCTGCTGGCCGCCGCCCGCCGGCCCGGCGCCGTCCGCTCCTTCGTTCTCGTCGAGCCGGCATTGCAGACGCTGCTGATGGGCGATCCCAGCATAGACGCGGACCCGGCCCTCAAGGCCGACGCGATGCGCTGGGGCGGGATGCTCATGACCTCGCAGACGCCGCGGGACTACGCGCTCGCCTTCGGCCACAGCCTGGGCGCGGTGGAGCGGGGCGGCAACGCCTCGAACACCGCGGTTGCCGCGCTTGATGCGGACCCTGACCTCGCGACGCGGTACGGGTGCTCGCTGCTGCAAGCGCGCATGGCCCCGCCACCCGTCCTGAAGCAGGCGGCGGAAGCCATCGCGCGGGCGCACGTCCCGACGCTGGTCAGATGCTGGTCATCAGCGGCGGCTGGAGCCCGTTCCTCGACGCGCTCGGCGCGCTCGCCGCCAAGCTGACGGGCGGCCGCCACGTGATCGTGCGCTCGCCCAACCACTTCGTGCAACTCGCGGGCGCCGAGGAGTTCAACACCGTCGTGGACGCCTTCATGCGGGAAGCGGACCAGGCCCGTCCGCCGCCGGAAGCGACCCGGTAAGGTCCGGCTCGAACCGAACTCGCAACCAGCGGCGCGCCCATCAATCAACCGATCCATGGAGGAAAGCAGGAGTGCACCAGAAAACCTCGGCCGCGGCGCTGGCCCTCGCCCTTATGTCGCCGCTCGCGGCCGGCGCGGCCGAGCCCGCGTCCACCACGATTGCCCAAATCCCTGTCCGCGGGCCGGGCCGCGTTTTCCCGCCCGGGGTGGCCGGCCAGACCGGCCCCGAGGACCAGTCGGTGCGCCCGGGCGACAATACGACCGGCGACCAAACGCTGGAGGAAACCCCGGCGCCCACCTCGCCCCCGCCGCGCATCGGGCTGTTCCCCGAGTTCGGCGCGCGCTTGCTGGACCGCGCGGCATCGACTTCCACGGCGTCGCCTTCGACCATTTCCTCGCAAACCCGAGCGCCGGCGTGTCCACCGGCCATACCTCGAACCTCGGCGCGTTCCGGCCGGCCGCCACTTCGACCTCGGCAAGCTGGCCAACCTGCCGGGCGGCAACGTCCATGTCGGCCTGACCTTCGCCGGGCTGTGCAGCGACCTCCCGCAAATCATCACCCAGGCTGGCAGCGTCTTGACTGGGTTCCAGACCACGCCGTTCACCCAGACCAACCTGCTGTCCCTGCTCACCTACGAGCAGCGCTTCCTCGGCGACCGGCTTTCCTTCGAGGTCGGGCGGACGAACATCTACAACTACTTCTTCCTGCCGAACTCGCTGGACCCGTTCACGCACTACTCCACCACCGTCCAGGTCAACGGTGACTTCGCGTCCGTGCCCTATCCGACATGGGGCGGCCGGGCCACCTAAAAGGTGACGCCGATCTGGTACGTGCAGGGCGGTGCGTTCGAGGACAACTACCAACTTCACCGGCCTCATCCCAGGCCGGCCGTTCGACGCGCTCGGGGTGCAGACCAAGTACCAGCGCCTGAGCCAGGTCGAGGCCAACGGCGAAACCCGACGGCAGCGGCTGCTGACCGGGCCGGCCGGGCGCTTCGGGCCTGAGCAGCCGCGCGACGGGTTCTCCTTCGAGCTGGTGGGCAACGTCCAGTTGACCCCGGCCATCGCGTTCCGGCCGCTCGTGCAGTACTTCGTCAACCCCGACAACTACTACCCACCGGCACCCCGCGCCGCCCGCGCGACGGGTTCGAGGCCGGGTTCTTCCCGGTGGTTTCACTTGGGCGCCTGCTTGGCACGAGCCTGAAGCCGTTCTGACCGCGGCGGCGCCTCCGCGCTCGGCGGGGACGAACAGGAGCAGGTGTCCTTTGCCGAGGGTTGCCCGGCGCGGTGGTCCAAGCTGCCCATTCCAGACGGCCGCATCGTCGGCGGCCTGGTAGTGGGCTGCGTCCGGGGTTGGACGAAGCGCAAGGCCTGCTTCAAATTGATCGTCCGCCGCTCGATCCCGGTTCCCACGGCGGGGAGCCGGGATGAGGGCCGTGCGGCCGGGGCTTGCTCACACTAACCGCAGCAGTTCCGCTCCAACGTCGCGATCACCGTTTGAAGCGCGTGACGGAACCTTGTGCGGTCCTCCTCGGGAAGGCCGGCCAAGGCGTCGGCGTTCATGCCCTCGACCGCAACCTGCAGCGCCTCGACCTTTTGCCGGGTTGCCGGAGTGAGGGAGAACAGCGAAACGCGCTTGTCGCGCGGATCGGGCTGGCGCTCGCTCATTGCTGTGTTCGTGACGCCGCTGGCCCTCCTTCTGCTTTTCGGGCGCGGCTGGGAAGGGAACCATGGGCAGGACAAGCGTGCTGGTGATCGGCCTGGAGCCGTCGCTGATCGATTTCTCGGAGGAGGGCTACCGTGCCCATCCCGGCCTCAACGCGGAGGTGGTCCGGGCCGGGCTGGTGCGCGAAAAGGCGTCCCTCGACGCCCTCGGGTGCGACGCCAGCCTGTGCATGATCGACTTCGGCGAAACCGCCGCGCAGGTGGTCAGGGCGCGGCTGGAGCAGGCGCGGTTCGACTGCGTCGTGATTGGCGCCGGGCTGCGGCTGAACGCCGGGAACACCGTGCTGTTCGAAACGGTGGTCAACATCGTGCATGAGCACGCGCCGCGGGCAAGGCTTTGCTTCAACACGCGGGCAACGGACACGGCCAAAGCCGTCCAACGCTGGTTCGTGGCGGAATAACCGCCACGCTGCGTGGCGACCCGTGGACAACCAGCGGCCCGGCGTCAGGGATTGCCGCCGCCGCGGCGACGCACGATGGCGACACCCGCCGCGGCGGCGTCAGGGAACACGTCGGGCTTTTCGACCTGCACATGGGCGAACAAAACGCGCGGGTCGGCCAGGCAGGCCGCCGCGATCCGCTCGGCCAGCGTTTCGACCAGCTTGATGTGCCCGGCGGCCACGATGGCCCTGACTTCGGCCGCCACCGTCTCGTAGCTGACGACCCGGCTCAGGTGGTCCGACGGGTCGGCGTCCTCCTCGACCCCGAGGTCGATGTTGATGCGGACGCGCTGCATGACGCCGTGCTCATGCGCGTACCAGCCGATGCTGGCCTGCAGCACCATGTCGCGCAGGAAGACGTGGCGGATGCCGGGTGCCGCGAGCGTGTTCATTCGGCGATCTCCCCGCCGCCCGGCTGCCATTGCAGGTGCTGGCCGCCGTCCAGCGCGATCATCTGCCCGGTCATCGCCGGCAGCGCCAGGACCGCGAGCACGGCGTCCGCCACCTCCGCCGGGCTGGTGCCGCGGCGCAGCGGGACGGAGGCGCATTGCCGGGCGAACTGCTCTGCGGTCTGCCGCGGGCTGGGCAGGGCGGGGCCGGGTCCGACGGCGTTGACCCGGATGCGCGGCGCCAGCGCCAGCGCCATCTGCTGCGTGAGCGCCCACAGCGCCGCCTTGGATACGGTGTAGGATACGAAGTGCGGGGTCAGCGACCAGACGCGCTGATCGAGCAGGTTGACCACGGCGCCGCTTGCCGCCTCGGGAAGCGCCCGCGCCATGGCCTGCATCAGCACGAAGGGGGCGCGCAGGTTGGGTTCCATGTGGGCGTCCCAGCTTTCGCGGGTCACGTCGTCCCACTCGTCGCGCTCGAACGTGCTGGCGTTGTTGACCAGCACGCCGATGGGGCCGAGTGCGGCCGTCGCGGCGGGGACGAGGCCCTGCACGGCGGCCTCGTCGCCGAGGTCGGCCGCAAGCACCGCCGCGCGGAGGCCTTGGGAGCGGACTTGGCCGGCCAGCGCCTCGGCCTCTGCGCCGCTACGGTGGCAATGGATCGCCACATCGAACCCGGCCCCGGCCAGCGCCGACACGATGGCGCTCCCCAGCCGGCGCGCGCCGCCAGTGACGAGGGCGGCGCGGGGGATGGCGGCGGGGATGGCGGCGGGCATGGGGGTGCTTAGCGGGCATGGCGGGCGGCGGCTAGGGGGCGGCATGGCCGGATCGGGCGCGGTTAGGACTTGCATCCTTGCCAGAGGAAATCGATACGGGGCTGGCGCATCAGGAGGCTCCGATGTCCGACGATTTCCCACCCATTGAACTGCTGCCCGAACGCCGTTCCGCCGATCAGTATCCATACGGCATGGACACCATTGTCATTCCTTTTACGTGGTCCAAGCCGCGCCGGAAGGGGCCGGATCCCATGGAGCGTGTGGGCCAGGGTTACGCCGAGGGGCAGCGCCAGCTTGAGGCTTGAGCAGGCATTGAAGGATGCACGGCTCACCAGCACGGAGCTTGCGCTTTCCGCCCTTGAGACGTTGCGCGGGGATTTCCCCAGCTTCCGCCCTCATGACGCGGGTACGGCAGCCGCGGCCGTCGCCGGCGGTGGTGCAAGCAACGGCGTGACCGTGCCGGACCAGACCACCGCCGCCTTGGCAAGCTTGCCGCCTCCGGGCGCTTCACCGCCGATTGGCGCGGGTGCGACGGCGACCGCCGAGGCAGGAACTGCCGCGGGCGCCGCTTCGGCCGACCCAGGCAAAGCTGAGGACCCAACTACACCCGTGCCGGTGGTGGACGACCAAAGCAACCCTGTCATAATTCCCTTTGGACCCTTCAAGGGCCAGCAGATGCTGCGCCCGGCCGGTCTCGACCCACACTTGTTTGTTAAACAGGGGACCGCGGACAAGGGCGACTATGACGCCTGGATCAAAAGTCCAAATCCTAACCCGTTTGGCGGTGACGACGCGGGTCTGGGCACTCTGTCGCGTGAATTCAAACAGTTGTCCAAATTTGATCACTATCGCGAGTGGGATGCACAACGTTTGGGAGGCACGTTCCATAAGGAATATGTGGACTACTCCACCGTTGCGATTGGCCTTTATGCGGCGTCCGCGGGTATGTCGCGTGAGGACATTCTCGGCATACAAAACGCCTTCGCCGCCTTGGAAAGTAAGTTCCCGCCTGGTACTGACTGGGACGAGACCTACACCCACCTGCCCCGGCGCAACGTCGCCAACACGGAACTCGGCTTCCAATTGTACGAGTCTGGCCGCATCCGCGCTGCGGCCAGGCCCTGAATGAGACGGCGCCCGGTGCCTGGGTCCATGAACCACCTTGGCAGGCGTGTGGAGCTTGTTCTGGCTGCCGTGCTGCTGACCCTAATTGCCGCCGTGCTGATGAAGGCTCGCAGTTCCTATTCCTGCGAGGAGGCCATCGTCGTTCGCCTGCTCTCTCCGGATAGGGCATGGGAGGCCAGGGTGGACGAAGCCATCTGCCCGGTTCCGTTGGGCGGCGCGGCCATCATCGCAACGGCCCGCCTCGTTTCCACCCGCGACCCGGGGCGCACCGCCGACCTGCTCGGGGTGGACACGGGCGGCCACGACGACGAACGGCCGCGCCTCGCCTGGACGGCGCCGGATGTATTGCAGGTCACAATCTACGACCAGTCTTTTCTCAAGGTGGTGAAACGTCAATTCGACGGCGTGCGGGTGGACCTGCGCTACGACCCGGACGATCCCGCCGACCGGGCGGCCTGGCGGCGGGAGCATGGCATGTCGCCGGAGCCGTGACGGCGCGGCGCTACCCCTTCCGCCGCCGCCCCACCTTCTTCTTCGCCGGGTCATACCCACCGCCACCCGGCCCCAACGGCTCCGGCGTCGTGTCTTTCTTGCCCCGCCCGGCAAACGCCGCCGCACTCGCCGGCGGCGCCGGCAGCCCCAGGTCCAGCGCCTCCAGCCGCCGGATCTCGTCGCGCAGCCGGGCCGCGGTCTCGAATTCCA
>CAXTUO010000034.1:0-13413 GCA_964247175.1 uncultured Acetobacteraceae bacterium
GACCGCCGCCGTTTCCTTGGCGCCGCGCAGCACCGACCCGCTCAACTTCGGCATCATCCAGCGCCATGTCGAGCAGGTCGTGCTCGTTTCCGACCCGGTGATGCAGGAGGCCGCCGCCTGGCTTTGGTTCGAGCATGGCGTCGCATCGGAGTTGGGCGGTGCCGCCGCGGTGGCCGCACTGCTCGCGGGGGCCTACCAGCCGGCGCCGGGCGAGCGGGTGTGCGCCGTCATCTGCGGCGCCGGCACGGACGGGATGGCTGGCTGACCCGCCGAGCATTATGATTTGTCAGGACCGCGTTAACCGTATTGAACATCGACGCCCATGAGGTATTATCACGATTAGTTGATTGTCGGGATGGTGCTGTGGGCGAGGGTACGATGACCGGTCTGTTTTGCTGGGACGCCTTGCCTTCCAACACAAAGGAGGCGGTGCGCCGCAAAGCCAAGCGGATCAGCAGGATTGGACTCAGCCGATTCCCGCTGCGTCGGGCCATGGCTTCAGCGGACAGCACCTGGGACTTCGACCCCGCCATGGGCGTGCTGGCCGGGTCCGACCGCACGACGACGCTGTTCGACCCGCTGTGGCGCTGTTCGCAGGACCTGCTTCTGGTGTGCGACCGCCGAGGCGTCATCCGCGCGGCCAACCCGGCGTGGACCCGGCTCCTGGGCTGGCAGCCGGCCGACCTTCTGGGGCGGAACCTTCTCGACTTCGCTGATCCGGAGGACCATGCCGCGAGCGCCGCCGCGTTTGGCGCGGTCCGGGGCGGCGGCCCATCACGCTGCGAAAGCCGCATGCGGCACAAGGACGGTTCCGCCCACTGGGTCGCCTGGGCGGTCTCGCCCGAGGACGGGCTGATCGTCGCCAGCGGACGGCCGGTCACGGCGGAGAAGGAGGCGGCGAAGGCGCTGGCGCATGCGGAAAACCAGTTGCGGCAGTCGCGGAAGATGCAGGCGGTCGGCCAGTTGACCGGCGGCATCGCGCACGACTTCAACAACCTCCTGACCGGGATCATCGGCAGCCTGGAACTGCTGCAGCGCCGGGTCGCCGCCGGGCGTTCCGATGGGCTGGAGCGCTACACGGCGATGGCCATGGCATCGGCCGAGCGTGCGGCGGCGCTCACGCAACGGCTGCTGACGTTCGCGCGCGCCCAGCCGCCAGGCCCCAAGCCGGTGGAGGCGAACCGGCTGCTGTCCGGGATGGAGGATCTGCTGCGGCGCGCCCTGGAACCGGCAGTCAGCCTGGAGATGGCGCTCGACGGGGCGCTTTGGCCGGCGCTGTGCGACCCCAACCAGCTTGAAAACGCCATCCTGAACCTCGCGATCAATGCGCGCGACGCCATGCCGAACGGCGGGCGGCTCAGGATCGAGACCGCGAATGCCCAGTTCGACGCGGCAGAGGCCGAGGCGCGTGGCAACATAAGAACCGGCCAGTATGTCGTCGTTGCCGTCGCGGACACCGGCTTTGGCATGGGGCCGGAGGTGGTCGCCAAGGCCTTTGACCCGTTCTTCACCACGAAGCCGACCGGGCAAGGCACTGGGTTGGGCCTTTCGATGCTGGATGACTTCATCAAGCAATCCAATGGACATGTGCATATCGAGTCAGAGCCTGGCTTGGGCACGACGTTCAGGATCTACCTCCCTCGCTGCCGCGACGGGGAAGGGTGCGATGCCACCGAGCCTGCGGCACACGTCCTGTCGGCTGAATGTTCTTGAGTGTCTGGAAACCGGGCACTGCTCCGTGAAGCCCCGGCTCGCCGCCTCCGCAAGCGCGCCGCTGGAGCAAACCCAACCATGCGCCTCATGGCGCGGCGGCCCGGCGTAGAACGGCGCGCAAGAGTAGGAATTGCTGTCAGGTTGCGGAACATTGTTGGGTCCCGTGCGGGCGCTTGCGGAATGGGCGCTCGGCCAGACGGAGCGCATCGAGCAGGCCAGGCGCCGCTACGACGAGCGGAGCATCAGTTCGGCGGGCACGCTCTCCGCCCTGGCTCGGCGCTGATGGACGAGCTGAGCGTGCTTGGACAATGTTGCTGAGACAGCAAACAACCAACGTTTTCATCCCGCGCATAGCATCGCTAAACCACGCATCCTATATCGAAGGAGATGTCAACGCGCTGCTGAACTCGCGCGGGCTGCTGGCGCGCTTGTTCCGGCCGATGTTCCGCCTGGTGACGCGGAGCTGGCACATGCTGCCGCTCGGCTCCCTGTTCGGCCTGAGCTTCGACACCGCGACCGAGATCAGCCTGCTCGGCATTGCCGCGACGGAAGCGGCGAAAGACGTGCCATTGTCCGCCATCATGGTATCCCCGCGCTGTTCGCCGCCGGCATGGCGCTGGTCGACACGACGGATGGCGTGCTGATGCTGCATGCCTACGCCTAGGCGTTCGTGGTGTTCGCCGCGGGCTGGGCCGCGTCCGTCGCCTTCTGCTATGCCCTGAAGTCTCATCTCAGTGCGCTTGCAAGGCGCGGTCCGCCGCGGGTGCCGTGTTCTCTGCGCGCGCCGTCGCAACGAGGCTGGCCGGCACCGGATCGGCGTGGTTGCCCCAAGCGCCGCGGACATAGGAGGCGACAGCGGCGATCTGTTCGTCGGAAAGCTGCGTCTTGAACGCCGGCATCCCGCCCCGGCCGTTCAGCAGCACCGCCGCGATCCGCCGGGGGTCGTCCTGCACCAGCGCGTCGCCGGCCAAGGCGGGGAACGCCTGCGGGATGCCCTGCCCGTTGCGCTGGTGGCACGCCGAGCAGTTGGCGACGAACAGTCCCTCCCCCGCCGGGTCGGCTGCCTGGACGGAGCCGGCCAGCAAGAGGCCAGCCAGGCCGCACCCGGCGCCGAGCAGCCGGGCCGGCACGTCACGCACTGGCTTGGCGGTGCAGCTTGGCGATCTGCAGCCAGGCCGACTCGATGGCCCCGGCCTGCCAGCCGGTCAGGTAGCTGAGGTGCTCGCCGGCCAGGTAGATGCGCCCGGCGGGCTGGCACAGCACCGGGTAGGCGGTGCGCCGGCCCTCCTCGTCCCACTCGGCCCAGCCGCCCATGCTGTACTGCACCCGGTGCCAGGCGACCGAGAAGGACTTCTCCACGTTCTCCCGGTATTGCGGGAACACCTTCTGGCCAAACGCGGTGGCGAACTCCGCCCGCTCGGCCGGGGCCATGGCGCTGACTTTGATCGCCGCCGCGTCGAACTGGTAGTAGCCCAGCACCGTGCCCTTCGCGCCCTGCCAGTTCCACGACGGGAGCGAGATGCTGCCGATGGCCTCGTCATCGGTGTAAACGTGGCCGCCGTAGATGAAATGATCCTCTTCCCAGAAGCGCCGCTTCATCTGCAACCCGATCTTGCCCACCGGCTGGTAGGCGACCGCGGACATGGCCTGCTTGGTCGCATCCGGCAGCGCGGCCTCGATGTTCCGCAGCACGGAGAGCGGGATCGTGCAAACGCAATAGTCGGCCTTGGTCGTGCCGCGCTGCCCGGCGGCATCGACCCAGGCGATCTCGACGCCCCCGTCGTCCTGGCCGATCCGCTCGACGACGGTGCCGTACTGGATCATGTGCCCAACCTCCGCCGCGAAGCCCGCGGCGATGCGGTCCATGCCACCCACCGGCTGGAACATGGTGCGCTGCTGCGCAAACCCGGCGACCGAGCGCAGCGTGCGCCAGGCCTTGGAGTGCAGCACGTCGGCCATCGGGAACGGCGTGCTCGGCTTGCCCGGCCCCGGCTCGGTCAGCGCGCCGGGCCACAAGTCGTAGCCGCGGCCGTCGGCACCGGAATAGGACAGGTCTTTCGGGGATAGGCAGCCTTCGCGCACCAGGTAGGCCACGAACATCTCCTGGTCCTCGGCGCTCATCGGCGTGTCGAGCCGGTTCCCGCGGACCGCCTTGGCCAGCAGTTCCGCCGTGTGCCCGCGCATGTCGGCCGCAACCTCGGCCTTGCGCACCGGCTTGCCCGCGAGCGGGCCGGAACCGCCCTCGAACAGGACGTAGGATGCGTCGTTGTCGTTGACCATGACCTCCAGCGGCACCCCGAACGCCTTGGTGTAATGCAGGGTCGATTGATGGTTGAACGGGATGCGCCAAGGGCCGTGGTTGATGTACTGGCCGTCGTCGAACGTGCAGTGCTGCGCTTCGCCGCCCAGCTCGGTCAGGGAGAAGCCGGCGCGGGCGGTTTGGCACCGCCCGCCGGCGAAGCTGCGCGCCTCGATGACTTGGCACTGGTAGCCGAGCTTGGACAACTCATAGGCCGCCACCATGCCGCTGACGCCGGCGCCCAGGATGACGACCCGCTTGCCCGCTCCTGATCCGGTCAGCGCCGGCGGCGCGGTCTGCGCCGACGCCACCGACATGCCGAACGCGTCCAGCCCCGCCATGACCGCGCCGACCCCGCCGATGGCGCCGAGCCTGTACAGGAACTGCCGTCGCGACGGTGCGGACGGGAGGCGTGCTGCAGGCTCGGGAAACGCTTCCGTCATCTTGAACCTCTTTGGCGGCAGGACCGGCAACGCGACGAAGCCAAGTCTCGGTCGCAAGTCTCGGTCGCAAGTCTTGGATGCAAGCAGGGTGCCGAGGGTGTGCTACCCGGCAGGACTATGAACCCGCGCTGGACGTCCGCTTTCCAATCGGCGTTCCCACGCCGAGCAGCGCCTCACCCTCGTTCACCGCGAGGCTGCTCAGCCGGTAAAGCACGAAGCCGTCCCGTTGAGACGTGACGGTCTCGCGGATGGCGCCAAACACATCGCGGATCTCGCCCAACGCCTCGCCGGCCTCCACGCGGTCTGACAAGCCCTTCCTTGGATACCAAAGACCGCCGATGCCCGCCGTGGGCACCCACATGGTGACGGCCTGCGGCAGGTCCTGGGGTGGTGTGGGCACCGGGCCGGCGATCATGCCGAGGTGATGCAGCACGCGGTCAATGCCGTCGGTCATCTGGCCGACACCGCCCTCGTCCCAAAGGCCGTTGCCGCTGACCTCGGCGATGATGCCGGGGAGACCGATCCGGGCGGCGGCGTTGATCGTGTAGCCCTCCCCGCCCGCCACCACGGCGATCGGCAGGCCGAACGCGGCCGCAAGCGCCATTGCGGCGTCGTTGCCGGCCGGAACCACGGCAAAGGGCAGCAGCGCCTCGCTCAGGTCGCCGCCGTGCAGGTCGAGGTAGGCGTCGGCTTGCGGGTAGAGTTCGGTGACGAGCCAATGGGCCAAGCGTTCGCTGACGCTGCCGTCGGGCTTGCCGGGGAACATGCGGTTCAGGTTCCGCCCGTCCTCCGGCATGACGTAGATGCTGCGCTGGCGGAAGCCGGACACGTTCAGGATCGGCAGCACGACGACGGTGCCGGCCAGCCCATCGGGAGCGCGCCGCGTCAGGCGCAGCGCCGCCTCGATGGAGCAGTATTCCGAGCCGTGCACCCCGGCCGTCACCAGCAAACAAGGGCCGCGCTTGCTGCCCTCGATGACGGCGTAGGGGATCTCCAGGCCGTCCACAGGCGAGACGTGGCCCCGTTCGGCGCGCGGCGTGCCGGTGCGCAGCGCGGGCAGCATCACGTCCTCCCTTCAAAGGCACGCAGGAAGCTGCGCAGGTATCCGCCGAGGGCGGGGCTGAGATAGCCGCCCTCCTGGACCAGCAGCGTGGGACAGCGCAGGGACGCGAGCCTGCGCCCGGCTTCGGCAAAGCCCTCGCCGGTGATCCTGAACGTGGCGACCGGGTCCTGCTCGCCCGCATCGAAGCCCAGGGAGACGACGAGCGCGCCGGGCGCGAAATCCCGCACCGCCGCCAGGGCGCGGTCGAGTGCTGTGAGCCACGGGCCGTCCGGCGTGGCCCAGGGCAACGGCAGGTTGAGGTTGCAACCCTTGCCGGCGCCCTCGCCGGCCTCGTCCGCATGGCCGGCGTAGTAGGGCGCGGACAGCCTGGGATCGACGTGGATCGAGCAGACCAGGACGTCCGGCCGTTCCCAGAAGATGAACTGGGTGCCGTTGCAATGGTGCACGTCGATATCGACGACCGCGACCTTGCCGAAGCGCGCGCCAAGCTGCTGGGCGGCAATCGCCGCGTTGTTCAGGTAGCACACGCCGGTCATCAGGTCGGGGTAGGCGTGATGGCCCGGCGGACGGCACATCGCATAGACCGGGGCCTCCGCCGAGGCCAAGCGGTCCGCGCCGTGCACGGCCACCTGGGCGCTGGCGAACACGGCGGGCCAGGTGCCCTCGGTGATCGGGCAGGAGGTGGAGTTGCTGTACCAGCCAAGCTCGCCCAGCAGCTCGGTCGGCTTGCGGCACATGCGGTGGGTCGGGTGCACGTTGGGGATCGCCACCGGGCCGTAACCCGCATGCTGGGTCCAGCGCGCGTGCACGCCCTGAAGGAACTCGACATAGGCCGGGTCATGCACGGCGGTGATCGCCTCGGCGCGGTTCAGCGGCGCTTCGATGATGTCATGGCTGTCCGTCGTCACGATGCCGAGAAATGTCCGGTAGCGTTCCGCGCGGTCAGGCTGGGCGATGAACTTGCCGGTGCGGAAAACGGTGTCGGGGTCATGCAGGACCTGGTCCGGGTGGTGCACGACGAGCATGGGAGTTCATCCTCTCGGGATCGCTTGCGGAGACGACGCCCTCAGTCGAGCGGCCGGCCGCGTGTTTCGGGCGTCAGCAGCACGTGGGTTGCGAGCGTGATGACGCAGACCAGCATGACATAGAGCGAGATATACAGCGGCCCGCCGGCCTGGTTGAGCCAGGTGGCCGCCATCGGCGCGGTGCCGCCGAACAGTGCCGCGCAGACCGCGTAAGGAATGCCGATGCCGGACGCGCGCACCGCCGTGGGGAACAATTCGGCGAACACGGTGCCGAGCACCGCATTGTTCAGGGACACGAACAGCGCGCCCACCACGGCGACAAAGGCGAAGGTGGCGAAGCCGAGCCCGGGCACGGCCAGCATCAACAGCAGCGGGTAGGTGAACAGCAGGAAGCACACGGCCGCGCCGATCAGGAACGGCTTGCGCCCGATGCGGTCGGAGATGAAGGCGAAGGTCGGCACGCCCATGCAATAGGCGACGCTGGCGAGCACGCCGCCGGCGAAGCCCGAAGCGCGGTCAAGCCCGCCTGCGATGTTCGCGTAGGTCGGCAGGAAGATCATCCAGAGATAGTATTGCAGTCCGTTGAGCTGCACCACGAACACGATGAAGACCTCGCGCGGGTACTTCGCGATGGACGCGATGATCGACCCGGCGCTGACGCGGCGCCCGGACCGCACGGCCTCACGGCGAGCCTTCTCGAAAGCGGGCGTCTCGTCGAGGCCGGAGCGCAGGTAAAGCCCGAACAGCGACAGCGCCGCGCCCAGCAGGAACGGCAAGCGCCAGCCCCAGCTCGCAAGGTCCGCGGGCGAGACGTACTTCGTCGCCAGCGTGGAAACGGCGGTCGCCACCAGCACGGAAACGCCGATGGACACCTGCTGCGGCGAGGCCGCAAAGGCACGGTTGCGGACGCTGGCGTGCTCGTTGAGAAAGGTGATGGCGATCTGGTACTCGCCCCCCGCCGAGAAGCCCTGCAGCAGCCGCGCCGCGACGATCAGCAACGGCGCGAGGATGCCGATCTGCGCATAGGTCGGGCAGAGCGCGATGACCAGGCTGCCGATGCCGGCCATGATGATCGTCGCGGACAGCATGACCCGGCGGCCATGCTTGTCGGCCAGCGGGGACAGCACGAAGGCGCCGATGGGGCGGCCGAGGAAGCCCACGGCGAAAGCGGAGAAGCTGGCGATCAGCGACACCGCCGGGTCGGCGGCGGGGAACATCTGGGATGCGAACACGCCGGCCAGCAGGCCGTAGATCGCCCAATCATACCATTCGATGAAATGGCCGAAAGCGCCGCCCCACAGCGTCCTTTGCCGCCCCGCCCGGCCGGCATGCACGGCGCTGGCTGCGTTGCTCATGGGATGGTCCTCGCTGCGGCTGCCTTGGGAGGCCGGGTCAAGCCGGCCGTCTCCAGCGTAAGCCGCATTCCGCGCGGCAGCCAAGCGCCGGGGCGCCGCCGGTTATCCCGCGGCAGACAGTCCCAGCTCGGCCATCACTTCGGCCAACCGTCCAGGGTCGGAGCAGGCCAGCAACGCGCCGTGGAAGCCGTTTTGGCCCCCGGTCAGCACCAGGGTCCGCGGCACGAGGCCCTCCGGCGCATCCCCCGAGCCGATTTCCGCCACGTCGGGCCGCTGGCGGAGGGCGTCGAGGGTCGAGGCCAGCTCGGCCGCCGTGCCGAACAGGAAGCGGTGGGCCGGCCACTCCGCGCCGTCATGGCGTTGCCCGTCCACCGCCGGGAGCGACAAGGCCGCCAGTTCCTCCCGGCTGGTCAGGTCGTGGAACAGCGCCAGCGCCGCCGCGCGTGCCGGGGCGGGCAAGGAAAGGCTGTCGGCGGAGGCCTCGATCTCGACGGGGGACGCGGCGGACAGGATGGGCATGGCGTGTTCTCCAAAGTGCTGTGGTGTTAGCGGCCGGCGGCGATGGCGGTTCCGGGCGGTTGTGGGGCGATGCCGGCCCACAAGCAAACGGCGATAGCCGCCTTTGCATCCCTGGACGCCGTGCCTACACTTGCGGCGCACGCGACGCCTGCCGGGCTTTTCGGGGAGAACGGGGTATGCCGGACCATGGGACCACAGGAATGCGGCGGCGGCACATGCTGCAGCAGGTGGGCTGGACCCTGGCCGGCGCCGGGGCGGCATCGGGCGCCAGCGCAGCCACCGCGGAAACGGCGGCGCCGCCCTGGATGACCGAGCAGGGTGCGGCGGCGGACGACACGCCCTACGGCAGCCCGTCGCCGTTCGAGCGCTCGGTGGTGCGCCGCGTGCGGGACCGGTCGCCGTTCATGACCACCGCCTCCGCGCACGCGCCGCTGCAGGACCTCCATGGCATCATCACGCCGAACGGCCTGCACCACGTCCGCAACCACGCCGGCACCCCGGCGATTGACCCCGGGCGCCACAGGCTGCTGGTGCACGGCCTGGTGGAGCGCCCGCTCAGCTTCGGCATGGACGAGCTGGCGCGCTTCCCGTCCGTGTCCCGGCTGCATTTCCTGGAATGCTCAGGCAACACCCCGCTCTACAAGACCGAGAAGATCGACGCGCGCTGGACCGTGCAGGACACCCACGGGCAGGTGAGCTGCGCGGAGTGGACGGGGGTCAGGCTTGCGGACGTGCTGGCGGAGGCCGGGGTGAAGCCCGGCGCCGCGTGGGTGCTGGCGGAGGGGGCGGACGCCGCGGCGATGACCCGCTCGGTGCCCATCGAGAAAGCGTGGGACGACGCCATCCTGGCCTATGCGCAGAATGGGGAGCATCTGCGCCCGGAGAACGGCTACCCGCTGCGCCTGATCCTGCCGGGCTACGAGGGCAACATGAACGTCAAATGGCTGCGCCGCTTGAAGCTCGGCGACCAGCCGTTCCAGACGCGCGAGGAAACGTCCAAGTACACTGAGCTGCTCCCCGACGGGACCGCCAAGCAGTTCAACTTCGTCATGGACGTGAAGTCCGTCATCACCCGGCCCTCGCCGGGGCGCGGCCCGGGTCAGCCGGGGTTCCACGAGGTCAGCGGCCTGGCCTGGTCCGGACGCGGCCGCATCGCGCGGGTCGAGGTTTCGACGGACGAGGGCGCCACCTGGCAAGACGCGGCGCTGCAGGAGCCGGTGCTGCCGAAATGCCTGACCCGGTTCCGCCTGCCCTGGACCTGGGACGGCGGCCCGGCCGCCCTGCAAAGCCGCGCGACCGACGAGACCGGCGCCGTCCAGCCGACGCGCGCCGGTCTGCTGGCGGAGCGCGGCCCGAACTTCATGTACCACTACAATGCCATCAACACCTGGCGCATCGCGCCGGGTGGGGAGACGGCCCTTGCGGTGTAGCGCCGCGCTCGCCGCCCTCGTCGTCCTGGCGGGTGCTGCCGCGGCGGAGCCGCAGCGCCCTGGCTTCGGCCGCCCGGCGACGCCGCAAGAGCTTGAGGCCGCCGACATCGACGTGCGCGCGGACGGGGCCGGGCTGCCGCCGGGCCGGGGCAGCGTGGAAGACGGGGCGGCGTTGTTCTCCAGCGCCTGCGCGGCCTGCCACGGCGAGCGGGGGGAGAAGCCGCTCATCCCGGCGCTGCGGCTGACCGGCGGGCGCGGCACGCTCGCGACCCCCGGCGCGGTGCAGACGGTGGGCAGCTACTGGCCCTATGCCACGACGCTGTTCGACTATATCCGGCGCGCGATGCCCTTCAACGCCCCGGAGTCGCTGACGCCGGACCAGGTTTACGCCGTGACGGCCTTTCTTTTGCGCCTCAACGGCATCGTGCCCGACGGCACCGTGCTGGATGCCGGCACCCTGCCGCGCGTGCAGATGCCCAACCGCAATGGGTTCGTGGGCGTGTATGCTCCCAGCCGTTGAGGAAGGCGGGATGATCGGTGGGCTGCCAGGCATCGCCATGATGGCCGGGGCGCTTGTTCCGCGGCCCGCCCTGCCCTACCTGAGACGGCATGAGCACTGAATCGACCATGCCTCCCGAGGAGGACCCCGCCTTGCAGGATGATGCCCGGGCGCACGCCGCGGCGGCTGATGCCGGTCCGGCCGAGCCGCCGAGCCACGAGGCCGAAATCGCCCGGCTGACGGCCGAGCGCGACGACATGCGGGACCGCTGGATACGCGCGGAGGCCGAGATGGCCAACGTGCGCGCCCGCGCCAAGCGCGACGTGGACGACACGCGCCAGTACGCCGTGCAGAAGTTCGCCGCCGACGTGGTGGAAGCGGCCGAGAACCTCCGCCGCGGCCTGTCGAGCCTGCCGGTGCAGACGGCGGAGGAGCCGGAGATCGTCACCAAGCTGCGCGACGGGTTCGAAGGGGTGGAGCGCAGCTTCGTCGGCCTCCTCGAGCGCAACGGCATCCAGCGCATCGACCCCACCGGCCAGCCGTTCGACGCCAACCTGCACCAGGCAATGGCCGAGCAGCCATCGGCGGAGCATCCCCCGGGCACGGTGATCCAGGCGTGGACCACGGGCTGGACGCTGAATGGGCGCCTGCTCCGCCCGGCAATGGTCGTGGTCGCGAAGGCCGCGCCCACTGGCTCCGCGTCGGGCACCGAGGCCGCTTAGGCGGCACGACAGTTGTGCGCCGCCGGGCCTTGTCCGGTGGGGCATCGCTGAATACATCCGCATCGTTACAACCGTAGGGTGGCGCTTGGTGCTTCGGGCCACGCGCCGCTGCTGAGAAAGGAATACCAATGAGCAAGGTCATCGGCATCGACCTCGGGACCACCAACTCCTGCGTCGCCATCATGGAAGGCAGCACAGGGGCCGACACCCGCGTGATCGAGAACAGCGAGGGCGCGCGCACCACGCCGAGCATGGTCGCGTTCAGCGACAGCGGCGAGCGGCTGGTCGGCCAGAGCGCCAAGCGCCAGGCCGTCACCAACCCGTCCAATACCCTGTATGCCGTGAAGCGCCTGATCGGCCGCCGGTTCGAGGACCCGCTGGTGGAGAAGGACAAGGGCATGGTCCCTTACGCCATCGTCCGCGGCGACAACGGCGACGCCTGGGTGCAGGCGCGGGGCGAGAAGTACTCGCCGAGTCAGGTCAGTGCCTTCGTGCTCGGCAAGATGAAGGAAACCGCCGAGTCCTACCTCGGCGAGAAGGTGACGCAGGCCGTCATCACCGTGCCCGCGTACTTCAACGACGCGCAGCGCCAGGCGACCAAGGATGCCGGCCGCATTGCCGGGCTGGAGGTGCTGCGCATCATCAACGAGCCGACGGCGGCGGCGCTCGCCTACGGCATGGACAAGAAGCAGGGTGGCACCATCGCGGTGTATGACCTGGGCGGCGGCACGTTCGACGTGTCGGTGCTGGAGATCGGCGACGGCGTGTTCGAGGTGAAGTCCACCAACGGCGACACCTTCCTGGGCGGCGAGGACTTCGACAACCGGGTGATCGGCTACCTCGCGGACGAGTTCAAGCGCGAGCAGGGCATCGACCTGCGCAACGACAAGCTCGCCTTGCAGCGGCTCAAGGAAGCGGCGGAAAAGGCGAAGATCGAGCTGTCCTCCTCCAAGGAAACCGAGATCAACCTGCCGTTCATCACCGCCGACGCCAGCGGGCCGAAGCACCTGGTGATGAAGCTGTCGCGCGCCAAGCTGGAAAGCCTGGTCGATGACCTGATCGAGCGCACCCTGGCTCCCTGCCGCGCCGCCCTCAAGGACGCCGGCGTGACCGCGGGCGAGATCCAGGAGGTTATCCTCGTCGGCGGTATGACGCGAATGCCGAAGGTAATCGAAGTCGTCAAGCAGTTCTTCGGCAAGGACCCCGCCCGCAACGTGAACCCGGACGAGGTCGTGGCCATCGGCGCCGCGGTACAGGGCGCGGTGCTCAAGGGCGACGTGAAGGACGTGCTGCTGCTCGACGTGACGCCGCTGTCGCTCGGCATCGAGACGCTGGGCGGCGTGTTCACCCGGCTGATCGACCGCAACACCACCATCCCGACCAAGAAGAGCCAGGTGTTCTCCACGGCCGATGACAACCAGGGCGCCGTGACCATCAAGTGCTACCAGGGCGAGCGGGAGATGGCGTCGGACAACAAGCTGCTCGGCCAGTTCGACCTGATGGGCATCCCCCCGGCTCCGCGCGGCGTGCCGCAGATCGAGGTGACGTTCGACATCGACGCCAACGGCATCGTTTCCGTCCAGGCGAAGGACAAGGCGACCGGCAAGGAGCAGCAGATCCGCATCCAGGCCAGCGGCGGGCTGTCCGACGCCGACATCCAGAAGATGGTCAAGGAGGCCGAGGCCAACGCCGACGCCGACAAGAAGCGGCGCGAGCAGGTCGAGGCGCGCAACCAGACGGAGGCCATGGTCCATCAGGTCGAAAAGACCCTGAAGGAGAACGGCGACAAGGTCCCGGCTGACGCGAAGTCCGAGGCGGAGGCGGCGATGGCCGCGGCCAGGACCGCGCTTGAAGGCGAGGACGCGGAGGCGCTGAAGCAGGCGAACGACCGGCTGACCCAGGTCGCGATGAAGATGGGCGAGGCGATGTACAAGGCCCAGTCGGAGGCGGCTACGGCCGACGCCGCGGGGGCCGCCGCGGGCTCGACGGCACAAGGTGAGAAGGTCGTCGATGCCGAGTTCGAGGAAGTGGACGAGAAAAAGAAGGCCTCGTAGCCGCCTCGAGGCTTAGGTGTCAGGAAAGGCGTCCGCGCTCGATCGAGGCGGGCGCCTTTTCCGTATTTGCGGGGCCGCGCCGGGTCGGTAAAGGCCGGCGTCTAGGACCGTGCGTAAAGGCCGCGAGTGCCGGCCCAGCGCCAAGGATGAGGGCTGAAGTGGCAGCGAAGCAGGACTACTACTCGACGCTTGGGGTGGGCCGGGAGGCCGGCGCAGAGGAACTGAAAAAGGCGTATCGCAAGCTCGCGATGCAGTACCATCCCGACCGCAACCCGAACGACAAGCAGGCGG
>CAXTUO010000035.1:0-13275 GCA_964247175.1 uncultured Acetobacteraceae bacterium
CCCAATGATCAAGTTTGGCGTGGAGCAACCAGACGACGCTCTCAGCGGAGACGGCTGCTCTGCGCCCATCCAGGTCGTTCAGGGGTGAGACTGCGGCACCCGAAAGCAGACATTGATCGAGCTTGTTGGCTTCCGGCGTGACTCAACCCGCCTCGAAAGTCGCTGATCAGCACGGGAGCCGGAGTCGCTGACTGAGCTGAGTTTCACTGCCGCCCATCGTACGATTTCGAAATCGAACAGTAGGCAATGAACCCTGCATTGACCCGGCGTTGCCGTTCAGCTGAGAGCGGCACGATTGACCACTAAGGTCGGGTCCAGCGTCCCGTCGAAGGCGGCGAGCACGTTGCGGACGGTTGCCTTACCCATGTCGACCAGGCACTCGGCCGTGAGAGCCGCGCAATGCGGGCTGAACACAATGTCCTCGCGGGCAAGCAGCGGATCGTCGGCGGGCAGCGGTTCGCGCGCAAATACGTCGAGGCCCGCACCGTGCAGGTGGCCCGCTTCAAGGGAAAGGATCAGCGCGGCTTCGTCGATGATGCCACCACGCGCGGCGTTGAGCAGGATCGAGCCCGCCTTCATGCTGGCCAGCGCCGGGGCGTCGATGAGATTGCGCGTCTTTTCGCCGAGCGGCACGTGGAGCGACACCACATCGGCTTGCGCCAACGCCGTGTGCAGTGTGTCGAAAAACTGCACGTTGGGGAAACGGGCTCGCTCCACAAAGGGATCGAAGGCCGTGATCGACAAGCCGAGGGCGCGGGCGCGGGCGGCAAATTCCTGACCGATGCGGCCGTAGCCGACGAGCAGCAGGGTCTTACCTCGCAGCTCGACCGTGGCCTTGCGACTGCGCACGCTGAAATCGCCTGCCCGTACCGCGCGATCGAACAATGCGCCGTTCTTGGCGACCGCCAGCATCAAGAACAAGGTGTGCTCGGCGACCGACACGGCATTCACGTCGCCGATGATCGTCACCGGGATGTTGCGCTCCGTGCAAAAGGCGACCGGCACATTGTCGTAACCGACCCCGTGGCGCGAGATGATCTTGAGGTTGCGGACTTGTGCGAGCGCTTCGGCGGGCAGCGGCGCATCCCGGATCGTGATCGCGTCGACGTCTCCGACATGGGCGGCGATACTGGCCACGCTCGTGTCGGTCAGCACCTGAAATTCGATGTCGTCACGCGCCGCGAGCAGATCTAGCGCCGGCTGGGCGATGCGCTGGATCACGAGGACCTTCTTGCGATTGCTCATGGGATTGATCCAAGGTCGAAAGTGGAATGAGCTGATGCTCGTCTAGCTCCCGTCGAACATCAGCACGCCGCCAATCACTCTCTGAAGTGTCCGAGACGCCCCAGCTTGATCCTGGAGAGTGCAAAAATCCTAGGAAATCGGCGTCGGCCAAGAACGGAGCCGTTATCGGAGTCTCGATGAAGGCTCACGCACCTCCATTGTTGGATCCAACATGCCAAGGCTTGACGACGAGGTCAACATCTCGCACAACCGTGCGATAAACGCACAAACTGCACATGCCGGATGTCCCCGTCGCCAAGTCGGATTTCTCGCAGACGCTGACGCGGGGTCTCGACCTGCTCGGCGTCCTCTCGGACTCGGCCGAGCCTCTCTCGGTCAGCCAGGGCGCCGAACGGGTCGGCATCAGTCGCGCCGCCGCGCGTCGCCTGCTGCTGACCTTGCGTGAACTCGGATATGTCCAATCCGACGGCTCAAAGTTCTGGCTGACAGCACGGGTGCTCCATCTCGGGGCGGGCCTGATCCGCGCCGGCGGCTTGTGGAACAGCGTCGCCCCGCATGTGATCGATCTGGCCGAGCGCTTGAATGAACCATGCTCGGTTTCCGTGCTCGACGGGCCGGACACTCTGTTTGTCTGCCGCGACGCGACCCGGCGCATCTTCACGACACGGCTCGGCGTGGGCGACCGGCTGCCGGCCCACTGCTCGGCCAGCGGCAAGATGCTGTTGGCCTGCCTTCCGGACGATCAACTGCGACACGTCCTGGCGATCCGACCCCTGGTCGCCCGCACACCGGCCTCGATCACCGATCCCGTGCGTTTGCGCAGCGAACTCGCGGTGACGTGCGCGCGCGGCTACGGGTTGGCGATCGACGAGATGGAAGACGGCACGCTGTCTGTCGCCGTTCCGCTGCATGAACCGAGCGGACGGGTGATCGCCGCGATGAGCCTCGCCTCACACCGGATGCGGCGCACGCCGGGTGATCTTGCCGGCCCCCTTCTCGCGGAGTTGCGATCGGCCGCGCCAAGGGTCGAACAGGTGATCGAGAGTTTTCAGGATCGGGGCTGGGTGCTCTGATCCGGATTGAGCCTGAGAACTGCAACGAAAAGGGAAGGGTCATGGCAACATCCTCGCCGTCCGAGAAAAAGGCGATCGCGGCAGTGCCGCTTCCGACCATGCCGTTCGACACCGCCCGGCTCGACGGGCTGCTGGATGACGCTGGTCTGGATGCCGTGCTGGTGACTTCCAAGCACAACATCCAATACGTGCTAGGCGGCTACCGATACTTCTTCTACGCCAACATGGACGCCCACGGTCTGAGCCGCTATCTCCCTTGCATCATCTACATCAAGGGGCGGCCGCAGGAGACGACGTATATCGGCAGTCCCATGGAGGACTACGAGCGCGAACTCGGTAAGTTCTGGATGGACAGCACGCATTTCGGCAACATGACTTCGCGCCAGACGGCAGCGACCGCGGTGGCGACCCTGCGGCGTTGCGCGCCGCACGTCCGGCGCTTCGGCATCGAGACGAGCTTCTTGCCGGTGGACGCCTACGAGGTTCTGCGGGATGGCCTGCCAGGGGCGTCCTTCGCGTCGGCGACGCTGCCGCTCGAGTTGCTTCGGGCTGTCAAGACCCTGGGGGAGCTGAGGATGATCGAGGACGCCTCGACAAAGGTTGTCGAAGCAATGCTAGCAGCCATCGGCCATCATGGGGCAGGCGCCACCAAGGCCGACATCGCTGACGACCTGCGGGTGGAGGAGACGGCCCGGGGCGTCACCTTCGACTACTGCCTGATCACCATGGGGCCGTCGTTCAATCGCGCGCCGTCGGGACAGGCCTGGCGGGACGGCGACGTGCTGTCGCTTGACTCCGGGGGCAACATCGGCGGCTATATCGGCGATCTCTGCCGCATGGCCATCCTGGGGGAGCCCGACGCGGAGCTCGAAGACCTGCTCGCCGAGATCGATGCCATTCAGATGGCGGCCCGCAACCCTGTCCGGGCCGGGACGAGGGGCGCGGACGTCTTCGCCGGACCCGAGGCGCTGCTGGCGCGCTCGCCCCATCGGGACAGCCTCGACTTCGTGGCGCACGGCATGGGTATCGTCAGCCACGAGGCACCGTGGCTGACGGCGCGCTCTGCCGTGCCTTACGAGGCCTACCATGCCGACCGGCCGCTCGAGGCGGGCATGGTCCTGTCGATCGAGACCACGCTTCTGCATCCGCGCCGCGGCTTCATCAAGCTGGAGGACACCGTCGCCGTGACGGAGACGGGCTGGACCGCCTTCGGCGATGCCGGCCGGGGCTGGAACAGGGGCCGGGGCTGAGAGCGCGAAAAGCCGCCCGTGCACGGGCGGCCTCGCGGGAGGCGCGGGAACGCACCGCCTCGCCGTCAGAAGTTGTATTTATCGACGTTGTCCTTGTTGAAGACCAGCGGCGGCCCGAGCAGGATCTCGTCCTTGGCGGTGAACTTGAGTTCACCGAGGCGCCCGGCTTTGACCACTCCCTTGGCCGGGTCGAGCGTGCCGTCCAGCTGCGCCTTGGTGATGTAGATGGCGGCGTAGCCGATATCGACCGGGCTCCACAGCACCGCGTCCTTGATGATGCCGTCCCTGACATAAGGACGAATGGCGTTCGGCACGCCGATGCCGGCGATGGCGATCTTGCCCGAAAGCCCGAGCTGCTTAACCGCTTCGGCCACGCTGACGTCGGCGATGCCGTCCACCGTGAACACGCCCTTGGTGTCGGGGTTGGCGCGCAGGTAGTTCAGGGTGACGTTCTTGCCCTTCTCGATGTCCTGTTCGCCGAGCAGGGTCGTCTTGATGTGCATGTCGGGATACTTCTTGGCGACCGTGTCCCTGATGGCCTTCATCCAGGCCAGCATGTTGGAAGCCGTCAGCGAGCCCGTGACCATCAGGAAGTCGCCGGACGGGCCTGCGCCCTTGGCCATGATGTCGGCGATGGTCTCGCCGATGGCGTCGTAGGAAGCCTGGTTGAGGAAGACCTGGCGGGCGTCGGACTTCACGTCGGCATCCCACGTATTGACCTTCATGCCCTTCTGTTGCGCCCGCATCAGCGAGGGTGCGAGCGCGGTAGGGTCGAGCGCGCAAATCGAGATCGCGTCGATGCGGCTGCGAACCAAACGGTCAACGATGTCAACCTGGCCGGCCACGTTGGCGTCAACGGGGCCGTTGTACTGCACGCTCAGGCCGAGTTCCTTGCCCGCTTCCTGGGCGCCTTGGTTCGCCGAAACGAAATAAGGGTCGCTCGTGAACTTCGGCACGAAAGCGACGGTCTGGGTGGCTGCCCAAGCGGGACCGCTCAGCAGGCCTGACGTGCCGGCCAGCAGGCCACCGCTCAGGCCCATCATGGCCTGCCGGCGGGTGGGATGGAGAAGCCCGGACGGGCGTCGTTGGTCGTGGGGCATGGCGTATGTCCTCCCAAGTCTTGGTTATCCGGTCGAAACGCCGGAGCAGCGGCCCGCCTCGACGGCGGGATCTCAAATCCGCGCCTCGCTTCAGCGCGGCGAGCGGCGGAAAAACTCGTTGGCCAGCACGCCCAGGATCAGGAAGCCGCCCACGATGACAAGCCCCCAGTCGTTGCGGACGCCCGCCGAGACCAGCCCGTCCTGCAGGTAGGCGAGCACCAGCACGCCAAGCACCGTCCCCGGGATGGTCCCGGCCCCGCCCGTGATCTTGGTGCCGCCCAGCACCACCATGGCGATGACCGGCAGCTCCAGCCCTATGGAGGCGTTGGCGCGGGCCGTCGAAACCCGGGCCGTTTGGATGATCGCAGCGATCGCGGCGAGGCCTCCCATCAGGCCGTAGATGGCAAGCTGCACGCGCTCAACCGAGACGCCAGAAAACCGGGTGGCAAGCTCGTTCGCGCCAATGCCGTAAACCCGGCGGCCGAAAGTGGTGCGGTCGAGCAGCAGCCAGCATGCAGTCGCGGCGGCCACCAGGACCGGCAGTTGCACCGGCACGAGGCCGCCCGCGAAGTAAGACTGGCCGATGCTGGTGAACCAGGGCGGAAAGTCCGACACGGCGGCCGCGTTGGAGATGGCATAGGCGCCGCCCCGATAGATGGCCATTGTGGCGAGCGTCACGACGAAGGGGTGCAGGCCGAGATAGGCGACTGCCGCGCCGTTGACGAGGCCGCCCGCGATTCCTGTCGCGACCCCCAGCAGCATGGCGAGGGGAAGCGGCAGGCCGGCCTGGTAGGACAGGCCCATCACCACCGAAACCAGGGCGAGCAGCGAGGCGACCGAAAGATCAATTCCGCCGGACACGACCACGAAGGTCATGCCGAGCGCCAGGATGCCGGTCTCGATGAAAGTCCGCGAGGTATCCAGCAGGCTGCCCGGATCGAGGTAGCCGGGCACCACTAGGCCGAAGCCGCCAAGTTCGACCAGCAGCAGGAGGATCAGGCCGTGGGTGCGGGTGAAGGTGATGTGCCGCCGCGGCGTTTCGATCGGCGCCGTGAGGCGCTTGGAGGGTTGGCTCACGAAAGCCTCCTGGATGCGCGAAAGCGGAGCGCATCGACGGAGATGGCGAGAAGGATCAGCAGGCCGAGCACCAACTGCTCGAAGGTGCCCGGGACGCTGTTGAGCGTCAGGGCGTTCAGGATCACGCCGACCAGCACCGCGCCGAGGACAGGCGCCAGCGTGGAACCCCGCCCACCTGTGATGCTGGTGCCGCCCAGCACCACGGCGGCGATGCATTGAAGTTCGAAGCCGGTTGCGGCGGTGGCCTGGATCTCGCCGAGCTGGCCCGCAAAGATTGCGCTCGCGAGGCCACAGCCGAGGCCCGTCGCAAGGAAACAGCGGAACTTCACGAAGCCCGCGCGCAGCCCCACGGCGTCGGCAGCCCGGCGGTTGCTGCCGACGGCCAGGATATCACGGCCCCATTCGGTGTTCCGGTTGACAAGGTCGAACATCGCGAACACCAAGATGAGGCCGAGGATGGGTGCCCGCACGCCGGCGATGCTGCCAAGCCCGAAGGCGCGGGCCTCATCGGGCACGAGCAGGACGCCGTTGGCGCCAATCAGCAGCACCACGCCGCGCAGGCCAAGCAGCATGCCGAGCGTGGCGATGATCGAGGGCACGCGGCCGATGGTGACGATCACACCGTTGAGTGCGCCGACCGCGAGGCCCACCCCGAGTGCGGCGAGCAGCGGCAGCAGCGGACCCGCGGTGACATGCCCCACATTCGCATAGGTGAAGGCGCAGGCGGCCAGCAGTGAGCCGATCGAGACGTCGATCTCGCCGGACAGGATGACCTGATTGAGCGCCAGCGAAACGATGCCGACGACGGCGACTTGGCTGACGATATTAAGGAGATTGGCGCTCGACCAGAACCCCGGCGTGGTCACGCTCAGCAGGACCGAGATGATCACCAGGAAGGCCGCCGGGGCGGCTTCGGGTCGCTTGACGGCGCGATCGAACCAGGGTGCGTTCAATGCACCGACCCCGGACGGAGGGCCGGGTCTTCGGCCGCTTCCGCCACGACGCCCGCCGCCGCCGCGCCGATCGCGTCCGGCGAGAAGTCCGGTCCCTCGAAGGAGCCAGTCAGCCGGCCCTGGTGCATCACGAGGATCCGGTCCGATATCGACAGGAGCTCGTTCATCTCCGAGGATACCACCAGCACGGCTTTGCCGGCTGCCGCGAGATCGTCGATGATGCGGTAGATTTCGGCCTTTGCGCCGACGTCGACGCCGCGGGTGGGCTCGTCGAGCAGGATGATCTCGGGTTCGACGACCAGGGCCTTGGCGAGCAGGACCTTCTGCTGGTTGCCGCCCGACAGGGACAGCACCGGCGCCTTCAGGCTGCTGCTCCGGATGGCGAACAGCGCCTGAAACCGCTCGGCGATCTCCCGCTCCCGCCGGCGCGACACGAAGCCCAGGCGGGAGATGCGGTCAAGGCCGCTGAAAGCGATGTTCCAGTCGATCGCATAATCCAGGACCAGGCCCTGCGAGCGCCGCTCCTCCGGGACGTAGATGATGCCGCGGTTGATGGCGGTGCTCGAATCCGGAATGGCAGCGGGCCGCCCGGCGATGAGGATGCTGCCCTCCGTGGCGGGTGCGATGCCGAAGATCGCCTGGGCGACCTCGGACCGGCCGGCTCCGATCAGGCCGGACATGCCGACGATCTCGCCGCGTCGCAGCGTGAAGGAGATGTCCCGAAACGTGCCAGTCCGCCCCAAGCCGCGCAGCTCCAGCAACGTCTCGCCCGGCGGATGGCGAGTGCGATGGAACAGCTTGCTCAGCGGGCGGCCGACCATCATCTGGATCAGCCGCGCCATGTCGAGGCCAGCGGTCCCGCCGGTATGGATGCGCTTGCCGTCCCGCATCACCGTGACCCGGTCGGCGATCTGGAAGACCTCGTCCAGCCGGTGTGAGATGTAGACGATGGCGACGCCGCGCCGGGTCAGCTCGCCGACGATGCCGAACAGCCGCTGGGCTTCCCGCTCGGTCAGGGCAGCGGTGGGCTCGTCCAGGATGACGACCTGGGCGTCGTGCATCAGGGCGCGCGCGATCTCCACCATCTGGGCATTGGCGCCCGACAGCGAGCGCACGGCGGCATCGATATCGAAACGCGCGTTGAGCCGCTTGAAGGCTTCAGCCGCCTGCCGGCGCATGCTGGCCCAATCGAAGGTGCCCAGCCGGGTGCGTGGACGAGCTCGGCCGACGAACAGATTCTCCACGACGGAAAGGTCGGGAAAAAGGTCGAGCTCCTGCGGCACCATGGCGATCCCGGCCGCTTCAGCGACGCGCGGCGAAGTCAGCGAGACGATCTGGCCAGCCACCTCCACTTGGCCCTCATCCGGCAGGTGGACGCCATGCAGCATCTTCATCAGCGTGCTCTTGCCGGCGCCGTTCTCGCCCAACACCGCATGGACCTCGCCGGCCCTGATCTCGAGGTCGACGCTGCGGCACGCCCAGATGCCGCCGAACCGCTTGCCGACGCCGACCAGACGGCAGGCGATCGTGGCGGGTGTGTCTGCCGAAGGCACAGCGTCGCGGTCCTGTTCGGCGGTCACCGGCATCCTCGCTCCCTCGGCACAGTTCAGTGCCCGTCTGCCGCGGGCCATTCGGAAGCAATAAAGACCTGACGCCTGTGATTGTCAAACAATCATATTTGACAATATATGGGGTCGAGCCTACGGTTCTAAACAAGGAGATGCCGATGCAAACCGACAGGCTCAAAGAGCTGAGTGGTCCGGAACACCGCGGCATCCGCACGACGTGGCTGCACAGTGCGTCGCCCTTGTCCGGCGAGATGATCGCGCGTGTCGGGTGGGACTGCCTCGTGGCCGACATGCAGCACAGCATGACCGGCTTCGACGAGATGGTCAGGCTGCTCCAGGTCACGACCAATCTCGGGGCCGCGGTGCTGGTCCGCCCGCCTGCGCTCGATCCCGCGCTGATCGGGCGGTTACTTGATGCCGGCGCCATCGGGATCATCTGCCCGATGGTGAGTTCGGTGGCCGAAGCGCGGCTGCTCGTCTCGGCCTGCCGCTATCCACCGCTTGGGAACCGGAGCATCGGTCCGATCCGCGCCCGGCTCGTATTCGGTGACGATTATGACGGCAAGGCCAATGGCGGCGTCCTGGCCATCGCCATGATCGAGACCCCCGGCGGGCTGGACGAGCTCGATGCCATCGCGGGAGTGCCGGGCCTCGACGGCCTTTTTGCCGGGCCGAGCGACATCGCCTCCAGCTTGGGTCGGGCACCGCGCATGGACACGAACGATCCGGTCGTGGTCGAGGCCCTGGGCCATATCGCCAAGAGCGCCGTCGCGGCGGGCATCATGGCGGGCCTGGCCTGCGAGACCTCGGCCTATGCCAAGCGGATGCACGGCGTCGGCTATCGCCTGTTCGTCACCGGCTCCGATCTGCGCATCATGACCGCTGCTTCCAAGACCCTGCTGGCCGAGTTCGGGGAATGAGGCCCGGGCCGGACTCTTCCCTTTCGAGCTCCGGCCAGGAGATCTTCGACGCCCTGCGCGACGACATCGTGTTCGGCCGGCTCAATCCGCGCGAGCGTCTGGTGGAGGCTGACATCGTGATGCGGTTCCGCTCGCATCGGGCCGCCGTGCGGGAAGCACTCGTGGCCCTCGAGCAGGCGGGGCTGGTGGACCGGCAGCGCAACAAGGGCGCCTCGGTCTGCGACCTGCAGCCCGAGCGCGTCGAGCAACTCTATGCCGTGCGCATGCTGCTGGAAACCGCGGCCGTTGGCAGCATGCCGCTGCCGATCGATGCCGATGCCCTGGAAACGCTTGTCGCCATCCAGCGGGACCACCAGGCGGCCGTCGCCGCCAACGACCTGCGCCGCGTCTTCGATCACAACAATCGGTTCCACCAGCACCTCTACACCCAGTCCGGCAACCCGGTGCTGGTCGAGATGATCGAGCAATGCGCCACCCGCGCCCTGACAGTGCGCTTCCACCCCTACATGGACCGGTCCTTCCTCGAACGGGTGTGCAACGACCATTGGGTGATGATCGAAGCCTGCCGGCAATGCGACCGCGCACAGCTCGTCGCCTTGGTGCGGGAACACCTGCCGTTGGCCAAGAACCGGTATCTCGACACCTACGAGGAACTGCTGGTCCAGGGCGGGGTGTTTGCCCAGCGCGCCTGAACCCCTTCGACGCCTCAACCATCAACGACGCCGCACTGGCGGGAGGACCCATGAGCAAGCTCTTCGACGCCGCCAGGAACATCGAGTTTATCGGCCGCACCAACCAGGCTGGCCGCGCCGACGGCATTCAATGCATGATCCACAAGGGTCACGCCTTCGTCAGCCACGTTTTCAGCGGCGGGGTCAGTGTCATCGACGTGCGCGATCCTCGCAATCCGACGCCGGTCAACTTCTTGCCGACCCACAAGCGCTCGTGGTCGGTGCATATCCAGACTGCGAACGATATCCTGCTCGTCGTGGAGGAGTTCAACTTCTACTCCGTTTACGTTAAGGAGACCGAATACTACGGACACTCGATCGAGGGGGTGCATTCCAGCAAGTTCGGCATCCGCGGCGAGGACTACACGGCCGGCATGCGGGTCTACGACATCTCCGATCCCGCCCATCCCCGCGCGATCGGCTTCATGGAGGTGGAAGGCCTCGGGCTGCACCGCATCTGGTGGGTGGGCGACCGCTACGCCTACGCGTCCGCCCTGCTCGATGGCTACACCGACCACGTCTTCATCGTGATCGACATGCAGGACCCGATGCGGCCGCGCGAAGTCGGCCGCTGGGCGCTTCCAGGGATGTGGGCCGACGGTGGCGAGACGCTGGCCATGCCGGGCCGCGTCGCGCTGCACCACGCCGTGATCGCGGGCGACACGGCTTATGCCTCCTGGCGAGACGGTGGCCTGACCCTCCTCGACATCACGAACAAGACCGCGCCGAAGCTGATCTCACATACCAACTGGTCACCCCCGTTCGCCGGCGGCACGCACAGCGCCCTGCCGCTCGTCGATCGCGGTCTCTGCATCGTGGCAGACGAGGCTGTCCTCGACATTGATCAGGAGCCGATGAAATACACCTGGGTGGTTGACATCAGGGCGCCGCAGAACCCGGTTACGATCGCGACATTCCCGACCCCCTCCGATCAGGACTACGTGGCCAAGGGCGGGCACTTTGGGCCGCATAACCTGCATGAGAACCGGCCCGGCACGTTCCAGAGTTCCGACATCGTCTTTGCGACCTATCAGAACGCAGGGGTGCGCGTATTCGACATCCGCAACCAGTTCCAGCCGCAGGAGGTCGGCTATTTCGTGCCCAGCGAGCCCGAGCAGTGGCTCGACACCCGGCCCGATCGCCACCGTGTCATCCATACCTGCGACGTCAACGTCCAGGAGGATGGGCTGATGTACATCACGGACTACAACGCCGGTCTTTACATCCTGCAATGGAAGGGAGCTTGAGACCGCCCTTGCTGCTCGGCTGCATCGCGGAGGACTTCACCGGCGCGGGCGATCTCGCCAACGGAGATACTGTGTTGCGGGTCAAGGGGTGAACGGGCATCCAGGAGAAGAAATCTCATGCTTCTTAAGCTTGGCTGATTCGAAACCTATCAACGACCGCAGTTGATGGGGAACTGAGCTTGCGTCGTGGCCACGATTTCGACCGGTTTGCGCCTGTATCCGCCGTTGCTGCAGGAAAGGATGCTTCCCGAAAGCGGATGTTTGTCCAGCTGCCACTCAGCTCCTGCTCGGGAGCAACCGCTGCTTATTGGGAGAATGTCAATTGTGTATGCAGAGCGATCCGACGTATCGTTTCAGCGCGTATGGCGCAGTCGACCAGCGCAAATAGGAATTAACTTTAGGGGAAGAAATGACCACGGAACAGGTATCTCGACGCAACGCCATGGGCCTATCCGCAGCCGGGTTGCTGGCTGCAACTACTGGGGGAGGCAAAGTAGCAGCCGCTGAAGATCAGCAGTCGCACTCTCCTTCGTCAACGGTTGTCATGGACCCGCGCCAAGCTCTGGTCGAGGCCGCAAAGGTCAACTCTCCCCAAATGGCCGGTATGATCGACAGGGTCTTGCCACAACAGAAGGCCCTTGGCGGAGCCATTGCATTCTTGCGTGACAAGCCTCCTTTGGTCAACGGTTCCATGCCGGGCGCCGCTGCTTGGGGGCCATCCCCGACGCAGGACTCGACTGTTGTTTGGGGGCAGGATTTTCTGTTCGTGATGCTGTCAGACCAGCCGGCCTCCCTCGCTATCGATGGGCAGTCTGAGCAACCCATGCAACGCGTGCCCGACAGCAACTATTGGTATCGGCTGGAAAGTAACCTCCGTTCTGGGATGACCCACAGGTACACACTCTTTTCAGGCGGCAAGGACGTCGGCACCAACGACGTCGCAGCCTATACTCCGCTCAGTTATCCGATCCCGGGAGTCCCGAGTGGCACGTTGAGCGAGATGCACACGGTAACCAGTCGTATTTACAGAGGCGCACAAGCAAAATACTGGTTTTATGCAAATGCAGGTGTGGACACCACGCGCGGTGCGCCGATCATGGTATGGCAGGATGGGCCTCGTCATGTAGGCACCAATGATGCGAACGGCACCCGCCTCAAGACGGTCACGGACAATCTTGTTCACCTGAAACGGATTCCGCCGATGGTGCATCTGCTGATAGCGCCGGGTACAGGTGGCGAGACACGGCCACTGCGTTATAAAGACGAGCCGCAGGACAATGTCATGCGCAGCCTACAATATGACAGTGTATCCGGCCGTTATGGCGACTATATTCTTCAAGAAGTGCTGCCCGAAGTCCACAAGAGCGTTAAGCTGAGGGAGGATGGCTACTCGCGTGGGGCAGGTGGCTTGTCCTCCGGTGGCATCTGCTCCTTCAGTCTTGCCTGGTTCCACCCCGATCAATTCAGCAGAGTGCATTCCACGATCGGCACCTTTACCGGCATGCAGTGGTACCCGGACCAGCACATTGATGGCGGGTATATCTTGTCAAATCGTGTTCGTCGGGATGAAAAGCGCAACATCCGGGTCTGGATGTCTGACGGCATGAACGACATTGAAGTAGGCCCAGACGGTCGTGCCGACCTATACGTCGCCGGCAGTTGGCCACTGAACAACCTTCAGATGGCCAACGCCCTAAAAACTCGTGGTTACGACTTTCATTTCCGCTTTGGAACAGCCGGGCATTCAGAAGCACAGGAAGCGATGGATCTGCCGGAAGCGTTAAGCTGGCTGTGGCGTGATTACGACCCAGAAAAGACTGCACAAAATTTCGAACAAGAGGAGGCCGAACGCCAGAAGCCGATTTTCCGCGTTCAAGTCGCTAACCGTGATGCTTGGTGAAGATCGGTTGTTGCCGATCGCCATCGCCCTCAGCGACGCTCCGCTTATCGCCTTCGCCGGCCCGGAAGTAGACCGGCAGCTCCCGGCCACTCGGGGCAGAGAGGTTCCTATCTGAGGCGGCCGTCGAGCTTCGTCGCAAGAGGTGCCAGCCGCGCTTTCACCGTAGGCATGTAGGCGCTTATAACGTATATGTATCGACGTGCTGCTTGAG
>CAXTUO010000036.1:0-4963 GCA_964247175.1 uncultured Acetobacteraceae bacterium
GTCCGGCACGCCGCGCAGCGCCGTCCGCAACTCGGCGGTCGTCGTCGGCTGCAGCAGCATCCAGGCCCAGCCGTCCTGCCGCCGCGCGATGGCGTCCGGGTCCAGCAACGGCCCGCCGAGCCACGCCACCAGCAAGCGGGCGCCCGGTGCGGTCAGCGTGCGGCCGACAGCGGCGACCAGCGTGTGCGCGGCCCCGCCGTCCCGGGCGCGGGTGATCTCCAGGCTGGCCCGGGTCGCGGCGTCCAGCATCATCTGCCCGGCGAGCACCGCCGGCTGCGGCCGGGACAGCCGCGGCATCGTGCCGGCCTGGGTGCCGCGCACGTAGTCGAGCGCCACCGCGGCGGCGACCGCTTCCGCCTCCGTGAACGTGCCGAAGGCGTCGAGGCTCGCGGCGCCGAACGCTTCCGCCACGCGGCGCTGGGCCGCGGCGGGCGCGAGGGCGACGGTTGCCGGGCCGCGTCGGTCGGACCAGTCGCCCAGCGGGATGTCACCCGGCGCCAGGATTTCCGCCGCTTCCAACCGGCCCAGCAGCGGCGGCAGGTCGGCGGGGGAAGGGGAAGCGGTCTCGAACAGCCCGGTGGAGACATCCAGCCACGCCGCCCCAAGCCCCGTGCCGACGCGGGCCAAGGCCAGCAGCAGGTTCGGGCGGTGCGCGTCGAGCAGGCTGTCCTCCGTCAGCGTGCCCGGCGTGACCAGGCGCACCACGGCGCGGCGCAGCGGACCCTTGCCGGTGCGGCTCTTGGCCGGCTCCATCTGCTCCGCCACCGCGACGCGGAAGCCGCGGCGGATCAGGCGGGACAGGTAGGCCTCCGCCGCGTGCACCGGGACGCCGCACATCGGGATCGGCTCGTTGTTGTGCTCGCCGCGCCGGGTCAGCGCGATGTCGAGCGCGGCGGCGGCGGCCTCCGCGTCGGTGAAGAACAGCTCGTAGAAGTCGCCCATGCGGAGGAACAGCAGGGCGTCGGGGTTGTCGGCCTTGAGCGCGAACCACTGGGCCATGGCGGGGGACGCGCCTGCGGCGCTGAGAGTGGAAGGCGCGCCTGCGGCGCTGGGGGCGGGGGACGCGCCGGCGGCGCTGGGCAGCTCCATGACGCCATTCTAACAAACCATGCCGCACCTGCGAAGCGGCTGGGTTACGCGCCCGGCAACGCTGGCGTATGCAGGTTGATCCGGCCGGCTGCACCCGGCGCGCTCCAGGAGTTTGACCCATGGCTGACGGCATCATCGAACCGCGCGCAGGCCGGGTCTCCGCGGAGGAAGCGCTGGCGCTGCACGCGGCCGGGCGGCCGGGCAAGCTCGAAACCCGGATCAGCAAGCCGCTGGTGACGGCGCGGGACCTCAGCCTCGCCTACTCGCCCGGCGTCGCCGAGCCATGCCTGCACATCCAGCGCGACGCGGCGCTGGCCTACGACTACACGACCAAGGGCAACATGGTCGCCGTGGTCTCCAACGGCACGGCGGTGCTGGGCCTCGGCAACCTGGGCGCGCTCGCTTCCAAGCCGGTGATGGAGGGCAAGGTCGCGCTGTTCAAGCGGTTCGCCGACCTGGACGGCATCGACCTCGAAATCTCGACGGAGGACGTGGACGAGTTCGTCAACTGCGTGCGGTTCCTCGGCGCGGGCTTCGGCGGCATCAACCTGGAGGACATCAAGGCGCCGGAGTGCTTCGTCATCGAGAGCCGGCTGCGCGAGCTGATGGACATCCCGGTGTTCCACGACGACCAGCACGGCACGGCCATCGTGGCGGCGGCCGGGCTGATCAACGCCTGCCACCTGACCGGGCGCAGCCTGTCGGACACGCGGCTCGTGGTGAACGGCGCGGGCGCCGCGGCCATCGCCTGCGTTGAGCTGCTGAAAGCGATGGGGATGCGGCCGGAGCACGTGACGCTGTGCGACACCCGGGGCGTCGTGTTCCAGGGCCGCACCGCCGGCATGAACCAATGGAAGTCGGGCCACGCGGTCGCCACCGACGCGCGCACGCTGGCGGAGGCGGTGGCCGGCGCCGACGCGTTCTTCGGCCTTTCGGTGCGCGGCGCGCTCACGGCGGAGATGGTGCGCAGCATGGCGCCGCGCCCGATCATCTTCGCCATGGCCAACCCCGACCCGGAGATCACGCCGGAGGAAGCGCGCGCCGTGCGGGACGACGCGATCATCGCGACCGGGCGCAGCGACTACCCGAACCAGGTCAACAACGTGCTCGGCTTTCCCTACATCTTCCGCGGCGCGCTCGACGTGCGGGCCAGCACGATCAACGACGCGATGAAGGTCGCCGCGGCCGAGGCGCTGGCGGCGCTGGCGCGGGAGGACGTGCCGGACGAGGTGCACACGGCATCCTCCGGCGGCGCCCGGCTGCATTTCGGCCCCGACTACATCATCCCCAACGCCTTCGACCCGCGGCTGATCAGCCACGTGCCCCCGGCCGTGGCCCGCGCCGCGGTGGAGACCGGCGTGGCCCGGCGTCCGATGGCGGACCTCCGCAAGTACGCCCGCACCCTGTCCGGGCGGCTTGATCCCACGGCCAACGCGCTCGACGCCATCATGGAACGGGTGCGGGCCAACCCGAGGCGGGTGGTGTTCGCGGAAGGGGAGGAGGAGAAGGTCGTGCGTGCCGCCGTCGCCTTCCGCAACGCGGGCTACGGCACCCCGGTGCTGATCGGGCGGGAGGACCGGGTGCGGCAGACGATGGCCGGTTTGGGCCTGGGCGTCGCCGACGGGATCGAGGTGCACAACGCCCGGCTTTCCCAGCACAACGCGCGCTACGTGGCGCTGCTGTATGAGCGGCTGCAGCGGCAGGGCGCGCTGGAGCGGGACTGCCAGCGCATGGTGAACCAGGACCGCAACGTGTTCGCGGCCTGCATGGTGGCGGCCGGCGACGCCGACGCGATGCTGACCGGGCTGACCCGCTCCGCCGCGGTGTGCCTGGACGACATCGCCCAGGTGATCGACACGGCGCCGGGCAAGATCAGCTTCGGCCTCACGCTGATGGTGGGCGGCCAGGGCACGATCTTCATCGGCGACACGCTGCGCCACGAGCGGCCGACGCCGGAGCAACTCGCCGACATCGCGACGGGCAGCGCCGCCGCGGCCCGGCAGCTCGGCCATGAGCCGCGGGTGGCGCTGCTGTCGCACTCGACGTTCGGCAACCCGATGCACCGCACCGTGCACGGCATCCGGCAGGCGGTGTCGATCCTGGACGGCCGCGGCGTCGATTTCGAGTATGACGGAGACATGAGCCCGGACGTGGCGCTCGACCCGGCGATCCGCGCGCTGTACCCGTTCTGCCGGCTCACGGGGAACGCCAACGTCCTGGTGATGCCGGGCCTGCACTCGGCGCACATCACGTCGCGCCTTGCGCCGCGGCTCGGCCAGGCCAGCACCATCGGGCCGCTGCTGCTCGGGCTGTCGCAGCCGGCGCAGATCGTGCCGATGGGAGCGTCGGTCAGCCAGATCGTGGACCTGGCCGGGCTTGCCGCCTATCAAGCCATCGATGCCCAGGCTATCAAGGGCGCTTAAACCTCCGGCTGGGATCGACACGTTGGATCAAGCAAGCCTGAACCCGGCGGCCGGCGAGGGAGCGGCGCAGGTCGCGCTGCGGCTGAAAAGCATCTTCGCCGGGTCGATCGGCAACCTGATCGAGTGGTACGATTTCTACGTTTACAACTCGTTCGCGATCTACTTCGCCAAGTCGTTCAGCAGCAGCACCGATCCCACGGTGCAGTTCATCACCGCGTTCGGCATCTACGCCGTGGGCTTCGTGATCCGGCCCATCGGCGGCTTCATCCTCGGATACTACGCCGACCGCAAGGGACGGCGGGCGGCCCTCACCTTGTCGGTGCTGCTGATGTGTGCAGGCTCCGGCCTGATCGCGGTGCTGCCGACTTACGCGACCGCCGGCGTATGGGCGCCGCTGCTTCTGCTGCTGGCCCGGCTGCTGCAAGGGGTGTCGCTGGGCGGCGAGTACGCGTCGTCGGCGACGTACCTGAGCGAGATCGCGGGATCACGGCACCGCGGGTTCTACAGTTCCTTCCAGTACGTGACGCTGATCGGCGGCCAGGTGATTGCGGCCTTGGTGCTGCTGGTCATGCAGCAGGCGTTCAGCGCGGCGGAGCTGGAAGCCTGGGCGTGGCGCATCCCCTTCGCCATCGGCGCGTTCGGCGCGCTGTATGGCCTTTACCTGCGCCGCAACCTGGCGGAGACCGCCGAATGGGAGCGGGCCAGCCGCGAACCAAGACAGAGCCTGATCCGGGAGCTTTTCAAGCACCCGAAGGAGCTGCTGCTGGTGTTCGGCCTGACCATGGGCGGCACCACGGCGTTCTACACCTTCAGCAGCTACATGCCGACCTTTCTGTCCAACACGCTGAAGTTCCCGCGCGAGTGGGTGGCGGAGATCAGCTTCATCACGCTGATCCTTTACGCCGCCATGCAGCCGGTGTTCGGCGCGGTCAGCGACCGGATCGGCCGGCGCCCGGTGCTGATGTGGTTCGGCGTCATGGGCACGCTGTTCACGGTGCCGATCCTTTCGGCGCTGGGGTCCGCGACGGGATACGTCCAGGCGATGCTGCTGATCCTGGCGGCGCTGGCGATCGTGTCCGGCTATACGTCGATCAACGCCGTGGTGAAGGCGGAGCTGTTTCCCGCCGGGGTGCGGGCGCTGGGGGTCGGGCTGCCCTACGCCGTGGCGGCATCGATCTTCGGCGGCACCGCGCCGCTGATCGCGCTGCAGTTCAAGGCGGCCGGGCATGAAAGCTGGTTCTACTGGTACGTGACCGCGCTCACGTTCCTTTCATTGCTGGTATATGCCCTGATGCGGGACACCAAGGCGCACACCCGGATGGAAGGCTGAGGCGCGGCGCCCCGGCGGCTGGTGTCAGGCGGACATCTCCACGGCGCGGTGCGCGTCCAGCTTGGTCACGCCGTCGGTCAGCATCTCGATCCGGCCGGTGATCTGGCCGCCATCCTCGACC
>CAXTUO010000036.1:4973-13085 GCA_964247175.1 uncultured Acetobacteraceae bacterium
GGCGGCAGCGGGCGGTGCCCAGCACCTTGCCGGTCGCCCGGACGACCAGGTTGCCGCGCACCGTCAGCGTGCCGTCGATGGTGCCGCCGATCTCCGCGTCCTCGACCTCGACCTCGCCCTTGAACACGCCGCCCTGCGCGATGCTCAACTCGGTCGCGTGGATCATGCTGGCTTCGACGGTGCCTTCGACCACCAGCCGCTCGGCGTCTGCGACGGTCCCTTGGACGGAGATGCCGCGGCCGACGACCAGGGTGCGGCGCTCCGGCGCTTCGCGCACGCGGTCCGGCACTGGGACGGGGCGCGGGGGCGCGACGAGGCTGGCCGTCATGGGACTTGGGGCCGGGGCAGGGGGCGGCGCCGGCGTGCTGGGAACGCCGAGGCTCGGGGCGGAGAAGGGCGTGCGGGCCATGTCTGGAGCCTCCTTGGACGGAACGGGGCGGTAGGGCGGGACGCCGAGGCCGGTATCAACCGGCCACGGCGGGCGCGGCGCTTCCGGCATGGCGGAGTGGTCCGTCAGGCCTTCGGCGGCGCCAACCGTGTCGTGCTGCGGGGTGGCTGATTCGGTGCCCATGGAACCTTCTGGTCTGCGGCGCTTGAACAAGCGGGTCCTCCTTGCGAGGCTGCGCGCGCCGTGTCACAGCGCGCGTTAAGTGTGGCCTAACATATGCCGCCACCACTTCACAACCTGTAACAAACTGCTCAACGCGCACGATTCAGCACATGGACCATCGCCGCCGTGCCGACCACGGGAACCAGCAGGTTCAGGCCCGGCACGCTGCCCGCAAATGCCAGCGCCACGCCTTGGGCCAGCACCGGCAGGCGCAGCCGGGCGTAGCGGCGCAGCGCTTCCGCCCGTCCCATGCGGCGCATGGCGACACCCATGAACAGGCCGCGGCCAATCGCCCAGCCGGCAACCAGCCAGCCGAGCACGAGGCCGACTCCGGGCAGCAGCACCGCCAGCAGCAGGGCGACGACCTGCATCAGGAGGACCTGCGCCCCGAGCGCCAGTCCGTCCCACGCCTGCACCGCCATCGGCGCGCCCAGCGGCGTTGGCAGGCCCGGGTAGAACCGGCCGTCCACCGCGGCGGCGATGCGGTCCATGTAGAGCGTCGCGATCAAGAGAGCGACCGGCACGAACAGCCACAAAGCCAGCAGCGCCGCGCCCACGCCCCCCGCCAGCCCGGCGAGCCAACCCAGCCAGCCCGGCCGCGCCACGACCTGTTCCACTGCCCAGATGCTGCCGGCCAGCAACCCCAGGAACACCGCGCCCGACAGCGCAAGGCTGCGCCAAACGACGCCCAGGAACACCGGGTCCTGCAACTGGGCGATGGCACGGGTGAGCGGAGACAGCATGCGGGCGTCCTCAAGGCCGGGATTGCGCCGGAACAAGCGTGGCGGGTTGCGGGCAGGTAAGGCCAATGTTAGGCGCACGCCAGGCCCTCGCGTCCCGGGGAGCGCATCAGGAGCAACCATGTCCTCTTCTCCCCCCGCCGCCCGCTTCGACATCCTCGGCATCGGCAACGCCATCGCGGACGTGGTGGCGCCCACGCCGGACGACTTCCTGTCGCGGCACGACCTGCGCAAGGGCGGCATGGCGCTGATCTCCGCCGAGCAGGCGGAGGCGCTGTATGCGGCGATGCCGCCGGGCGGGGAAAGCAGCGGCGGGTCGGCGGCGAACACCTGCGCCGTGGCGGCCGGGCTGGGCGCCCGGGTGGCGTTCCTGGGCAAGGTCGCGGACGACCCGCTGGGCACGGCGTTCCGCCGCGACATCACCGCGGCCGGCGTGCATTTCCCGACCGCGCCGCTGCAGGGCGGGGCGCCCACCGCGCGCTGCCTGATCGCCGTGACGCCGGACGGCCAGCGCACCATGAGCACGTATCTCGGCGCCTGCGTCAGCTTCGGCGAAGCGGACCTGGACGAGGCCCTGGTGGCCGACAGCGCCGTGACCTACCTCGAAGGCTACCTGTTCGACCCGCCCTCCGCGCAGGCGGCCTTTCTCCGGGCGGCCGCGGCGGCGCACCGGGCCGGGCGGCTGGTGGCGCTGTCGCTGTCGGACGCCTTCTGCGTGGACCGGCACCGGCAAGCGTTCCGCGGCCTGGTGCGCGACCACATCGACATCCTGTTCGCCAACGAGGCCGAGGTGTGCAGCCTTTACGAAGATAACGAGTTCGACGCGGCGGCACGGCGCGCGGGCGCGGAGGTGGCGCTGGCGGCGCTGACCCGGAGCGAGGCCGGCAGCGTCGTGCTGCGCGGCGCCGAGCGGGTGGAGGTGGCGGCGGCGCCCGTCCGCGTGGTTGATACGACGGGAGCCGGCGACGCCTACGCGGCCGGCTTCCTTGCCGCCCATGCGGCCGGGCGCGGCCTGCGCGCCTGCGGCGAGGTCGGCAGCCGGGCGGCGGCGGCGGCCATCTCGCAGTTCGGCGCCCGGCCGCAAGCCGATCTTCGCGGCATGATTGCATCGGTCGAGGATTGATGAAACCCGAAGCGGGAATCGTTGTTATATCGCTTCGACATGCATGGCGTGTCGTGAGCAGTTAACAAGGGGATACCGTAGATGCGTAAGACACTGCTGATGTCGGCAGCGCTGCTTGCCTTGGCTTGTGGCCCAGTGCTTGCACAGAACCCGATGTCATCCACTCAAAGTCCGCCGTCGCCGAATTCCTCGCAAGGCCTGCCCCAGCCGAGCAACAGCCTGCCGGACACTGCCGGCACCGCGACCCGCAGTTTGCCGGGCGAGGCGCTTGGCACGACGGGGACGCCCTCGCCGAGGATGCGGCCGATGGCGTCCGACACGATGGGCGCGCACGCCATGCGGGGCCGGATGCACCATCACCGCATGGAGACCAGCGACGCTGGAATGGGTGCGGATACCGACCTCAATGCACCGCCCACCAGCGCCTATCGCGGCGGCGCCGGCTCGCCACGCTCCAACCGCGCCAGCAACATCTCGGCATCCGACACCCGTTCCGAGATCGCCCCGCGCCTGCCGGACCCGGCGACCGCCAGCAACACGCCGGAGGCTTACCTCGCCGCGGCGCAAAGTGCCCTCGCGACCGGCAAAACCGGCGCGGCGCAGGAGGCGCTTGAACGGGCCGAAACGCGCCTGCTGTCCCGCTCGACCGATCCGTCCGCGGCGGCCAGCCCGGCGGACATGCCGATGGTGCAGCAGATCGGCCAAGCGCGCCAAGCCTTGGCGACCCGAGACATCGCCGGCGCGCAGTCGGCCATACGCGCCGCGATGGGCAGCGCGAGCTAAGCAGCCTTGGACATGACGGGCTAAGTACGCCTGGGGCCGGCCCGGACGGGTCGGCCCCGGTCGTTGGGTTGCAGGCGTGTCGGCCCGGTTTGGCGCCGCATGGTGACGGGGGACAGCACGCTCCCGGTAGGGGCGGGGTACTTTTGCCTCGCAAAACTGCGGGTGCCTGCCTATGTGTGCGATGCAACACGCGGGCGTCAATCAGGCCTCCGCGCCATCCCTATTCGCGGCCACGCCAGGCGCCAAGGTTCCCCTATGGACATTCGCAACATCGCCATCATCGCCCACGTTGACCACGGCAAGACGACGCTCGTCGATCAGCTGCTGAAGCAGTCCGGGGCGTTCCGTGAGCACCAGCAGGTGGCCGAGCGCGCGCTGGACAAGAACGACCTGGAGCGGGAACGCGGCATCACCATCCTTGCGAAGTGCACGAGCGTGGTTTGGAAGGACACCCGGATCAACATCGTGGACACGCCGGGCCACGCCGATTTCGGCGGCGAGGTCGAGCGCATCCTGAACATGGTGGACGGCGTGCTGGTCCTGGTGGATGCCGCGGAGGGCGCGCTGCCGCAGACCAAGTTCGTGGTGACCAAGGCGCTGGCCCGCGGCATCAAGCCCATCGTCGTCATCAACAAGGTTGACCGCGGCGACGCCCGGCCGGACGAGGTGCACAACGAGGTGTTCGACTTGTTCGCGGCGCTCGGCGCCAGCGACGAGCAACTCGATTTCCCCATGCTGTATGCGTCGGGCCGCCAGGGCTGGGCCGACCCGGTGATGAACGGGGCGCGCAAGGACCTTGCGCCGCTGTTCGACCTGGTGATGAGCCACGTGCCGCCGACCGTGCTGGACAAGGACGCGCCGTTCGCCATGGTGGCGAGCATCCTCGACTACGACAACTTCCTGGGCCGTGTGCTGACCGGCCGGGTCGAGCAGGGCAGGGCGCGGCTGAACATGCCCGTCAAGGTGCTGCGCGGCGACGGCACGGCGGTGGAGTCGGGGCGGCTCACCAAGCTGATGGGCTACCGCGGCCTGGACCGCGTGCCGGTCGATGAGTGCGAGGCCGGGGACATCGTGGCGGTCGCCGGGCTGGAGGACGCGACGGTGCCGGACACCATCGGCGCGCCGGAACTGGGCCATCCCCTGCCGGCAATCCCGGTCGATCCGCCGACGCTCGCCATGACGTTCCGGGTGAACGACGGCCCGCTGGGCGGCAAGGAGGGCAAGAAGGTCACGTCCCGCCAGATCCGCGACCGCTTGCTGCGGGAAGGCGAAGGCAACGTCGCGATCAAGATCACCGAAAGCAGCGAGACCGACGCCTTCGAAGTTGCCGGGCGGGGCGAGTTGCAGCTCGGCGTGCTGATCGAGCAGATGCGCAGGGAAGGGTTCGAGCTGACCATCGGCCGCCCCCGCGTGCTGACCCGGAAGAGCGAGGCGACGGGCGAGCGTGAGGAGCCGTTCGAGGACGTGCTGGTCGATGTGGACGAGCCGTTTTCCGGCGTGGTGGTGGAAAAGATGAGCCGCCGCAAGGGCATGCTGCAGGACATGCGCCCGTCCGGCGGCGGCAAGGTCCGCCTCACCTTCCACATGCCAAGCCGCGGCTTGATCGGCTACCACGGCGAATTCCTGACCGACACGCGCGGCAGCGGGATCATGAACCGGATCTTCACGGGCTATGAGCCGTGGGCCGGCCCCATGGAAGGGCGGCGCAACGGCAGCCTGATCAGCAGCGAGGGCGGCGCCGCGATCCATTACGCGCTGTTCTACCTGCAGGAGCGCGGCACGCTGTTCGTCGATCCCGGCGACAAGGTGTATGTCGGCCTGATCCTGGGCGAGAACAGCCGCGGCGCGGATCTGGACGTGAACCCGATCAAGGAAAAGAAGCTGACCAACGTCCGTGCCGCCGGCAAGGACGACGCGATGCTGCTGATCCCGCCGCGCCGCATGTCGCTTGAGCAGGCCATCGCCTACATCGAAGACGACGAGCTGGTCGAGGTCACGCCGAGCGCCGTCCGGCTGCGCAAGCGCTACCTCGATCCCAACGAGCGCAAGCGCGCGGAACGCAAGGCGGACAGCGAAGCGGCGTAACGCCGTATCGTTCCTTGAAGAGACCGGTTTGATCCTGTCTATTTCCGGCAAGCATGGCGATTCTGTCCTGCTTCTCGATTCGGAGATTATGATGGGCAGCGTGTCTCGACGCTTTTCCGCTTTTTTGCTTGCAGCCACAGTGGCTGCCGGGCCGGCCTTCGCCCAGGTGACGCCCGGCGGTCAAACGGCCGGGCCGGTCGGCGATGTGCCGGCCGCTACGGCGCCAAGCTACTCCGAAGGCAACCCCGCCGGCGTCCCCGGCGCCTCGGCGCGGCACCGCCATCGTCACCGCCACCACCGCGCCCGTCACCGCAGGCATCATGCGGCCCGGCCTGCAACCCCGGACACCAGTTCCGGCGCTGGCCTGAATGGGTCGGACGCCCCGTCCCGCTGACCGTCCGGCGCCCCGCCCGGCGCCAGCACGCGCCCCGGGCGGAGCGTCGCGCCCGCGTAAGCTCGGAGCCGTCGTCACCGGCCTTCGTGCTGCCCCGGCATTCCAGCACGTCCGCGACCGGTCGCTCTGGATCATGGGCGCTTACGGCCTCGCTGCCGGCCTGCCGTTGTCGCTGTCGGGCTTCACGCTGCGGCAGTGGTTGACGGAGGGCGGCACCTCGCTCGCGGCCATCGGGCTGACCGCCAACATCGGGCTGGCCTACACGCTCAAGTTCCTTTGGTCGCCCTTGCTCGACCAGGTGCGCCCGCCCGCCGGGTTGGCGCGGTTCGGGCGTCGGCGCGGCTGGCTGCTGGCCATCCAGCCCGCCTTGGCGGCGGCATGCCTGGCGCTGGCGTTCTCCGATCCGCGCGAGGCGCCGACCTTGCTGGTGTGCGCCGCCATCGCCATCGCGTTCCTGTCCGCCAGCCAGGACATCGTCGTGGACGCTTGGCGGATCGAAACGTTTCCGGAGCGCCTGCAAGGCATCGCGCTGGCGGCCTATGTCTGGGGGTATCGCCTGGCGCTGCTGATCTCGGGCGCTGGCGCTATTTGGTTGGCCGACATCGTTGGCTGGCGCTCCTCCTTGTGCGTGGTGGCGGGCCTGGTCGGCACCGGGACGCTGGTGACGCTCAATGCCGCCGAGCCGCCGCAGCGGACCGCCCCCGACGGCGCGCGCGGCCTGCGTGCCAGGCTCCAGGCCGCGATCATCGAGCCGTTCCGTGATTTTTGGCAGCGGCCGGGGGCCGGGCAAATCCTCGCATTCGTCATGCTGTTCAAGCTCGGCGAGGCATTGGCCCACACCATGGCGACGCCGTTCTACCGCGACATGGGGTTCGACCGCGCCCAGGTCGCGCTCGCGACCGGCGTGCCGGGGCTGGTTGCGAGCCTGCTCGGCATCACCGCGGGCGGCTGGCTCGTCATACGCATCGGCACCGGGCGGGCGCTGGTGCTGACCGGCTTCGTGCAGATGGCCACCATGGCGCTCTACTTCGCGCTGGCGGTGTCCGGCGGGGACACGCGCATCCTGCTGGCCAAGGTGATGCTGGAAAGCTTCGCCGAGTCGATGGCGGATGCGGCGTTCCTCACCTACCTGTCCGCCCTGTGCTCCAGCGCGTTCACCGCCACGCAGTATGCGCTGCTGTCCTCGCTCGCCGCGGTGGGGCTGCGCACGATCGGCGGGTTTTCCGGCGTGCTGGCGGCGGCCATGGGATGGGTGCCGTTCTACGCGCTCACCATCTTTGCCGCCGTGCCTGCGATGCTGCTCATGCTGGGGCTGCTGCGGCGGTTTCCGCCGCCGCCTCGCCTTCAGGCAGCCAGATCGTGACGGTGGTGCCCGTGCCTTCGTGGCTTTCGATCAGCATCTGCCCGCGGTGGCGGTTGACGATGTGCTTGACGATGGCGAGGCCCAGCCCGGTGCCGCCCACGGCGCGCGACCGGCCCTTGTCGGCCCGGTAGAACCGCTCGGTCAGGCGCGGGATGTGCGCCCGGGCGATGCCCTGGCCGTCATCGGACACGGACAGCGTGACGCCGGGCCGCCCCGGCCAGCGTCCGCCCGGCACGGCCCGCCCGGCCGACACGGTGACGACGCCGCCTTCCCGGCCATACTTCACCGCATTGTCCAGCAGGTTCTGCAGCACCTGCTCCAACTGGTCGTCGTCGCCCAGCACTCGCGGCAAGCTGGGCGGCACGCTCACGTCCAGCCGGATGCGGCGCGCGGCAACTTGCGGCTCGAAGGCGGCCGCGAGGCGGTGGATCAAGTCGCGGAGGCTGACCCGCGTGGCCGGCAACTGGTGCTCGGTCAGCTCGATGCGCGACAGGCTCAGCAGGTCGTCGATCAGGCGGTTCATCCGCTGCGCCTGCTCCGCCATGATGCCGAGGAAACGGGTCTGCGCCGGCGGATCGTCCGCCGCCGGGCCGCGCAGGGTGTCGATGAACCCGATCAGGCTGGCGAGCGGCGTCCGCAGCTCATGGCTGGCGTTGGCCACGAAGTCGGCGCGCGTACGCTCCATTGCGCGCTCCCGGGTGCGGTCCGACAGCACGGCGACGATGCGGCCGCCGTCCGACAGCGGCGGGTCGAGCGCCATCACCGTCGCATACACCTCACGCGCCACCGGGACCGGAAGGCTCAGCTCGGCCGCCTGGTCCTCGCCCTGGCTCTGCGCCCGGTCGATGGCGGCGCGGAGGCCCGGGTGACGCAGCACGGCCGCCATCTCGCCGCCGAACGCCGCCTGGGCCGCCGCGTTGGCGCGCTGCACCCGGCGGTCGGGACCGAGCACGATCAAGGGGTCCGGCAGGCGCTGCACGATCACCTGCTCCGCCCGCAGCAGGCCTTCGACCT
>CAXTUO010000037.1:0-12797 GCA_964247175.1 uncultured Acetobacteraceae bacterium
GCCGAGGGCTGCGACGGCGGCGTTGAAGTGCCCGCTGTCGTGCGTCAAGTCCGCCACCCCGTCCAGCAGTTGCACGCCTTCGAACCTGTCCACGAGTGAGCCGAAGGGCGCGGCAACCGAGAGAAGTTTCACGTGTAGCCCTTGGGAGAGCTCCTTGACCGAGCCGATCCATGGTCGGGGACATGACCAAGGCGCGCGGGCGTTCCTGGACAAATGGCGCCGCCGTGCATCTCGCCGCGGAGAACGACGGAACCGAGGGAGCGCCAGCGCCTTTCTTCGAGAAGCCGCGGACAGCTTCGCGTTCCGCCTCACCCACCTGGTCTTGGCGGCGTTCGCTACGGCCGCACAGACCGCATCGCATGTCGGAGGACAGAATGGAATTCAGGCGCCTGGGACGATCGGGGTTCAAAGTGCCGGCACTGAGCCTCGGCACGGGCACGTTCGGCGGCGGCAACGACTTCTTCAAGGCCTGGGGATCGACCGACGCCCAAGGAGCAACACGGCTGGTGGACATCTGCCTTGACGCCGGGCTGTCCATGTTCGACAGCGCGGATGTTTACTCCGGCGGCCTGGCCGAGGAGATCCTGGGCCAGGCGATCGCGGGCCGCCGGCAGCAGGTCATCATCTCGACCAAAGCGACGTTCCGTTCCGGGGACGGGATCAACGACGTCGGCTCCTCGCGCCACCACCTGATCGACGCCTGCGAGCGGGCGCTCAAGCGCCTCCGCACCGACCACATCGACCTGTTCCAGCTCCACGGCTTCGATGCCATGACCCCGGTCGAGGAAACGCTGGGCACGCTCGATGACCTGGTCCGCGCCGGCAAGATCCGCTACGTCGGCTGTTCCAACTTCTCGGGCTGGCACCTGATGAAGTCGCTGGCCGCCGCGGACCGCTACGGGCTGCCGCGCTACGTGGCGCACCAGGCCTACTACTCGCTCGTCGGGCGCGACTACGAGGCCGAGCTGATGCCGCTGGGGCTGGATCAGGGGGTCGGCGCCGTGGTTTGGAGTCCGCTGGGCTGGGGACGCCTGACCGGCAAGATCCGCCGGGGCCAGCCGCTGCCGGCGAACTCGCGCCTGCACGTCACGGCGGAGCAGGGCCCGCAGGTGGAGGAGAGCTACCTTTACGACGTGGTTGATGCCCTGCTGGCCGTTGCCGAGGAGACCGGCAAGGCCGTGCCGCAGGTGGCGCTCAACTGGCTGCTGCAACGCCCGACAGTTGCCAACGTGATCGTTGGCGCCCGGGACGAGGCGCAGTTGCGGCAGAACCTGGGAGCTGTCGGCTGGAGCCTCACCTCCGAGCAGGTCGCGAGGCTCGACGCCATCAGCGCCCGGCCACTGCCCTACCCTTATTGGCATCAGGCGGGATTTGCCGAGCGCAACCCGTCCCCGGTCGGATAGCGCACCGCGGCGTCGGCGACCTGGCCAGGCGGGATTCACGCGGATCAGCCGTTGGAACGCGGCTCCGGGTGGCGGATGCCCACGATCTCGACCGCCTCCGGCCCGCGCGGCGCCCGCACCCGCGCCTTGTCGCCCACGCGGGCGCCCAGCAGCGCAAGCGCGACGGGCGAGCCGACGCCGATCTTGCCGTCCGCCAGGCTGATCGCGTCCGCGCCGACAACTCTGATGATGACCTCCTCGTCGCGCTCGGTCACAACCGCGGAACCGCTCGCCCCACCGGCGGATTGGGCCGGGTCGGCGGATTCATCCTTCCGGAATCAACGGCAATCAGCCACGCCGCCCGCTCAAAGTCCTCGCCTGGGCGACGCCGCGGCGCTTGCGTTCCGCATCCATGCCAGCCAGCTCCGCAAAGGAACAGCGACGCCCTACGTGTCACACCTGCTCGCCGTCGCCGCGATCGTGCTGGAGCACGGCGGCGACGAGGACCAGGCCCGCGCCGCCCTGCTGCATGACGCCGTCGGAAGACGGCGGGGCCGAATGGGCCGCAGCGATCCGCGACGGGTTCAGCCCCCGCGCCTCACGATGGCCACCGCGACCGCGCGACAATGCTGAACACATGTCCCTGCCGGCCACGCGGGGCTGCCTGCCCATCAGGGCCAGTGTGGGACGAACTCTTGGCCTGGCATTCCGTTCTCCGCCTGACCGGGCCGAACCGCGGTGCGGGCGGAGCCAGAAGCGCAGCAGCGGCCAGAGCCCTTCATCTGGGCATCGGGTCATCGCGGTCGGAAGCCGGAAGCCCTCAAAGCACTGCGGTTCGGGCGCGGTCGCCCCGCAGTTCGCACATGCACCACGCTCGCAGCAACGCCCCAGCAGGTCGAATTCCGCTCATCCAAGCCGAACAAACGTGACTTGTATCGCCGCGCCCCACCCTCGACGACGCTTGCGGCCGACGAGGGAAGGACAGGACCATGGACCAGCTCGTCACAAAGGGCGCCAGCTTGCCGGAACTGATGCTGCGCGGATTGGCGAGCGGGGCGCTCATCACCGTTCTCTTCACCGCGTCCAACGTTTATCTCGGGCTCAAGGTCGGCCTGACCTTCTCGTCGTCGATCCCGGCGGCGGTGATCTCCATGGCGGTGCTGCAAAAGCACGCTTTCAGGAGGGTTTGCCGGGTTGTGTGCCGCCGCTGCTCGTCCATCAGGTTGCGTTCTGAACGCAGAACGTCTGTGCCCAACGTTGTCGAGGTCACGTCTCAATTTAGGCGCAGTGTTTTGGGCCGAGTATCGAAGTTAACAACAGCGTCTCAGGTTAACTGAAAGCCCAAGTACCTGATTATGCTCGGAACTGAGTCTCACGGTCAAGTGCATCGCGACACTGACGCCCGCGCCGATCGTCCTCGATGCTGTTCGGCCTCGCCTACGTCATGGCCGGCCTTTTCCTGCTGAGCCACCACGGCGTGAACCTGAGCGGCATCATCGCCACGAGCGCGGTGCCCACCACCGTGATCGGCTTCAGCCTGCAGGACACGCTTGGCAACGTCATCGGCGGCGTGTCCCTGCAGGCGGAGCGCAGCATCGCCGTCGGCGACTGGGTCCGCATCGGCGACATCGAGGGCCGGGTGCGTGAGACGCGCTGGCGGCAGACCTCGATCGAGAGCCGCGACTGGGACACGGTCGTCATCCCCAACGGCATCTGATGAAGTCGGTGATGACGGTGCTCGGTCGGCGGCCCCAGGGTGCGGCGCGTGCTGGTGTCCCTCAACGTCGATTTCCACCATGGGCCGGACGACGTGATCGAGGCCGTCCAGCGGGCCATCCAGGGTGTTGCGGTCCATCCAGGGTGTTGCGGTCCCCGGCGTCGCCGCCGACCCGGCGCCGCTCTGCATCCTGAACGAGTTCCGGGAAAGCTACGGGTCCTATCTCGTGGCGTACTGGACCGGCGACATGGGGAGGATTTCCGTCACAAGCTCCGACATCCGCAGGCGGACGGTGGCGGCGCTCCAGCGCGCAGGCATCCTCCCCGTCCATTCCTTCCCAGACGATCCTGCTCGCCAGGGATGGCGGCGGACGCAAGGCCAGGATGGAGCGGGAGGAACTCGACCGGCGCTTGGCGGCCATGGCGTCGGTGGACCTGCTGAGTCCCTTGAACGAGCAGGAGCGGCTGGAGGCGGCCGCTTCCTTGACGACCGCTCCGTTCCGGCGAGGCGAGATTGCAGCCTATGGCGTCCTTCACACTGGTTCGGCTCCTGGCAGAAGGTCACCTGGGCGACCAATCCGGCGGGCGCCCTGAGGCGTGACTTGAACGCGTCCGCATTCGCACGCACGATCCGTGGACGGCAAGCAATCAACAGGAGAGGATCGTCCATGACCGTCACCCGTCGCGCGGCGCTCGGCGCCGCTGCCGCATCGGCCTTGCTCCCCGGCCTGTCCCGCGGCACCCGGGCCCAGGGCGCGCCGATCCGCTTGGGGGTATTGAACGACCAGTCCGGCAACTACCGCGACGACACCGGGCCGCTTTCGGTGCTGTGCGTGCGGCAGGCGGTGGAGGAGTTCGCCCGGGCGCACCCCGAGGTCAAGGTCGAGGTGCTGTCGGCCGACCACCAGAACAAGCCCGACATCGGCGCCGGCATCGCCCGGCGTTGGTTCGACGAGGGCGGCGTGGACGCGATTCTTGACGTGCCGACCAGCTCCGTGGCCCTCGCGGTGAACACGGTCTGCCGGGAGAAGAACAAGGTCTATCTGAACTCGGGCGCGGCCACCACCGACCTGACCGGGGCGCAGTGCAGCCCGAACACGGTGCACTGGACGTATGACACCTACATGCTGGCGAAGTCCACGGGCGGCGCCATGGTCAAGGCGGGCGGCGATTCCTGGTTCTTCATCACAGCGGACTACGTGTTCGGCCAGCAGCTCCAGCGCGACACCGCGCGCTTCGTGCAGGAGGCGGGCGGCAAGGTTCTCGGCGCGCGGTCCTACCCGTTCCCGGACACGACGGATTTCAGCTCGCTGCTGCTGCAGGCGCAGGCCTCGGGCGCCAAGGTGCTGGGCTTATGCAATTCGGGCACCGACACGGTGAACTGCATCAAGCAGGCGCACGAGTTCGGGCTGACCAAGTTCATGAAGATCGCGGCGATGCTGATGTACGACGGCAACGTGCGCTCGGTCGGGCTGGAGGACAGCCAGGGGCTGGTGATGACGGAAAGCTTCTACTGGGACCTGAACGACCGCACGCGGATGTTCTGGGAGCGGATCAAGCCGAAAACCCCGACGCAGCCGCCCAACATGATCCAGGCCGGGTGCTACGCGGCGACACTGCATTACCTGAAAACGGTCGCGTCGCTCGGCCCGGCGGCGGCGAAGGCGGATGGGCAGGCGGCGGTCGCGCACATGAAGTCGATGCCGACCGACGACGACTGCTTCGGCGCCGGGCGCATCCGGGAGGACGGGCGCAAGGTGCATCCGAGCTACCTGATGCAGGTCAAGACGCTGGAGGAAAGCAAGGGGCCGTTCGACATGCTGAAGCTGGCCGCGACGACGCCCGCCGACCAGGCCTTCCGGCCAATGAGCGAGGGCGGGTGCAGCCTGGTGAAAAGCTGATGGCGGCGGACGGCCTGGCAGCGGAGGACCTGCTTTACGAGGTCCGCGACGGCATCGCCCGCGTCACCTTCAACCGCCCGCAGGCGCGCAACGCCATGCTGTTCAGCATGTATGAGCGCCTGGCCGAAATCTGCGCGGAGATCGAGGCGGACCGGTCGGTGCGCGCGCTGGTCCTGACCGGCGCCGGGGACAAGGCGTTCGCGGCCGGCACCGACATCTCGCAATTCCGCGCTTTCCGGACACCGGAGAACGCGCTGGAGTACGAGGCGCGGATCGACCGCGTGCTGGGGGTCCTGGAGCGGCTGCGGGTGCCGACCATCGCCGCCATTGCCGGCGCCTGCACCGGGGGCGGCGCGGGCATGGCGGCGTGCTGCGACCTGCGGATCGCGGCCGGCACGCTGCGCTTCGGCTTTCCCATCGCGCGCACGCTGGGCAACTGTCTGAGCGTCGCCAACTACGCCCGCCTGGCCGCCCTGATCGGCGCGGCCAAGGTGAAAGACATGGTGTTCACCGCCCGGCTGATCGAGGCGGAGGAAGCCCGGGCCGTCGGCCTGGTGAGCGAGATCCTGCCGGACGCGGCGGCGCTCGCCCGGCGCGCGGACGAACTCGCCCGGCAGGTCGCCGCCAACGCGCCGCTGACCCTGCACGCCACCAAGGAAGCGCTGCGCCGCATCAAGGAGCGTTCGGTGGCGCCGGGCGACGCGGACCATGACCTGCTGCTGATGTGCTACATGAGCGCCGACTTCCGCGAGGGGATGGAGGCGTTCCTGGGCAAGCGGGCGCCGGTTTGGCGGGGGGAGTAGGCCGCCCTCATCGCGCTGGCAGAAACCTGATCGGCTCGGGCTGGCTGGCGCATGACGTGTCGGGCGGCCGGGCAGGCTGGTCCACGAACTCCGCCACGATCTTGGACGCGCATGGTGTGGTGGACCGGACGCTGTGGCCGCTATGGGCGAACTCGACCCATTGGGCGTGGGGGCCGATGAGATCGGCGACGTGGCGGCTGACGGCCGGCGTGGCGTTGGGATCGAACTGTCCCGCCAGAACCAAGGTTGGCACGGGTGTGTCGAGCGGAACCACTGGCAGCGGTCCCAGTTCTGACCAGCCATCACAGATGCCATAAAGCGAAAGCCGCTCGGATATGTCCGTGCTGCCAGTGGGCAAGCGATACCCAGGCCGGTCGCGGCAATCGACCGCGGCGTTTGCTGCGAAGCTCATCCCGGTATCCCGGTCCATCGCCTCCGCCAGCAAGGATGCCAGGCTTGCGGCAAACACCGACGTGTCGCCCTCATGCACCGTCTCGATGAGGCGCGGCAGTCCTGGGTAGAACCTTGGGTAATAGACCAGCCGACCCACGACGAACTCGAACAGCGCCGCCGTCAACGGCCCTTGGTTGTTGGGATAGCGCATCTCCGCAGGAAGCGGCACGGAAAGGGGCGCCTGTTCAAGCCGCCTCAGCGTGTCCTCGTAGGTGCCGGCAAGGTTTGGATACGCGGAGGCGCACGCCCCGTCCTCGCTGCAAAACCGGAAGAACGCATTCCGCGCTGCAGCGATGTTGCTTGAATGGAGGGGCAGCAGCGGGTCCGGCGGGTTGACCGAATCAAGCACGGCGGCACGCACCGTCTCGGGGTAGCGAGCCATCAGCGTCATCGCGACCGTCGTGCCGTAAGACACGCCGAGCACGTTCCACCGCGCCACGCCGAGTGCCTGCCGCACCGTGTTGAAGTCCTCAACCGTGACGGACGTGCCGAAATCCTTGAGGTCAATGCCCTGGGCGGCCGCCTGCTCGCGGCAGGCCGCGTACAGCGCGCGGCGCCGGGCCTGCATCGGTGCCTCGGGTCCCATGGCGACCGCGGCGACGGCGCCCGCAAACTCTCTTTCGAGGTCTGGGCAAAGATGCGGCTCCGACCGGCCTATGCCGCGTTGATCGACCAGGATCAGGTCTCGGCCCGGCGCGTAGGGATGGGCGGCCTGATAGCCGGCATAGACGGTGAGCGGCCCGCCGGGTCCGCCGCTGATGTAGAGCAGCGGATCAGGCAGCGCCGGATGGTTCGTATTCTGAACAACGACCACCGCCAGCGCGAACCATTCGGCGCCGGGGCGGCTGTAGTCACGGGGAACGCTGACCGTCCCGCACCGCAGCCTCGGGAGGATGGTTGGCCGCACGTCCGGCAGGTCGCACGCCGTCTCGGTGAAGGCGGGCGCCGGCTGGGCCGACGCAGGACCGCATAGCGGGCACCCGGCAAACAGCAGGACCATGCACGCGCTTACCACGGTGTTGGACCGCTTCAACATGGGTCAGCCCAGCGCCACGTCTCAATACCGCAGGCTTTCGCGGTTGACCGGGCCACCCGCCGACGTGTTCCGGGCCGTGACCTCGGCATGAAACGCGGCCGCCTCGGCCGGACCGAGCAGGTCCCGGGTCGCGGCGATGATCCGGGTGATGCGCAGGTGGTTGTGGTCGTGCCGGGTCAGCCACCCGTCCGTGTCGGCGTAGAAGCGCGCCATGCGGTCCAGCCCGGCGCGAAGCCCAGCCTGGGCCTGCAGGTCGCCCCGGATCGCCGCCGCTTCCACAGCACCCAACACCGGCGCACCCGGCACGGCGCGGCTGGCCTCCGCCAACGGGAACAGCCATTGGATGAAGTCGTGCACCGCCTCGATCCGCGCGTCGTCGAACGCGAGCACGTCGGAAAGGTGCCGCCCGCGCCCGTCACGGCCGGTGCCGCGCAGGAAAGCGTGGATGGGACCATGCGTGTCGGCCATGGTGACGTCAGCGCCCCGGCGCCGGGCCGGGCGGCAGCAGGCCGTCCAGCAACGCCTGGTGGAACTGCCCGGGCGCCTGGATCTGCGGGGCGTGGCCCAGATCGGGGAACTCGATCAGCCGGGCCTGCGGGATCGCCGCCGCGGCGGCCCGACCGAGCCTGGGGTAGTCGCCCAACGTGGCCTGCACGGACGGGGGCGCCAGGTCCTTGCCGATGGCCGTGGTGTCCTTGTCGCCGATCATCAGCAGAACCGGCATCGAAAGCTGGCCCAGCTCGTAAACCACCGGCTGGGTGAAGATCATATCGTAAAGCAGGGCCGAGTCCCAGGCGACCCGGTCGCGCCCGGCGCCGCGCGCCATCCCGGCCAGCATCTGCACCCAACGCTCGTACTCCGGCTGCCAGGTGCCGGCATAGTAGGTCGCGCGCTCGTAGTCCCTGATCCGGTCGGCGGTGGCGGCCTGCTCGCGCCGATACCAGGCGTCAACGCTTTGCCAGGGCACGCCCTTGGCCTTCCAGTCCTCCAACCCAATCGGGTCCACCAGCACGAGCTGCTCGACCTCGCCGGGATACATCAGCGCGTAGCGGATGCCGAGCATGCCCCCGGTGGAATGGCCGATCACCGTCGCGCGGGACACGCCGAGTTCGGCCAGCAAGGCGTGGGTGGCCGCTGCGAGCTGCTGGAAGCTGAACTGGAAGTGCTCCGGCTTGCTCGATTTGCAGAAGCCGATCTGGTCCGGGGCGATCACCCGGTAGCCAGCCTGGCGCAACGCCACGATTGTCCGCTCCCAGGTGGCGGCGCAGAAATTCTTGCCGTGCAGCAGCACGAGGCTTTGGCCGTTCGGCTGGTCGGGCCGCACGTCCATGTAGGCCATCGCGAGCGGCTGGCCCTGTGCGGTGAACTGCCGATGCTGGACCGGGAACGGGTAGGAGAACTCCTCCAGCTCGGCGCCGTAGGCCGGCTCTTCGGCCGCCGGTTCCGCACGGGACGGCGCGGCCAGCGCCAGGACAGCCCCGAGCGCAAGATAAAGGCGCCCCTTGCCGTCAAGCATGGAGAATCGCCACGGCGCGGGTCCAGCCGGCGGAGCCGCGGTGCAGCTTGACCGGAAAGGCGGAAACAAGGAACCCGTCCGGCGGCAACGCCTCCAGGTTGTGCATCTTCTCGATCTGGCAGTAGGCGCGGTCCCGCCCCACGCGGTGCCCTTCCCAGATCAGCCCGGCGTCGCCGGTTTCCTGCACCCGGCGGCGGGTATGGCTGAACGGCGCGTCCCAGCTCCAGGCATCGGTGCCGACCACCCGGACGCCGCGCTCCGTCAGCCAAAGCGTGGCCGCGCGTCCCATGCCGCAGCCGCTGTCGATGTAGTCCGCCTCGCCGTAGCGCACGCCGGCGCGGGTGTTGGCGACAACGATCTCCAACGGTTGCAGCGCGTGGCCGATGCGGGCGAGTTCCGCCTCGATCTCGGTGGGCTGCACCACGTGGCCGTCGGGAAGGTGCCGGAAATCCAGCTTGACGCCGGGCTGGTACAGCCAATCGAGCGGAACCTCGTCGATCCGCATGGACGGCACGCCGCCGGGCGTCACCGCCTCGTCCATGCGGGAAAAGTAGTGGTAGGGCGCGTCCACGTGGGTGCCGTTGTGGCTGCTGATGGCGCAGCGCTCGACCGCGGCGTATTGGCCTTCGGGCAGTTGGTCCACGCGGACGCCGAAGTACTCGGCGATGCGGGGCGCGGACTGGTGGTGGTCGATGTACTCGATCTGCGGCAGCATGTCCGGCGGGTCGCTGGCGATGTCGGCGCGCAGCGGGACGGACAGGTCGATGAGGTGGTGGGCCATGGTGCCTCGCATCATTGCAGCAAGCGCGGACAGCCGCCCGCCGCCACCGGGCGGAAGGCGTCGGCGCCCGGGATCGTGTCCAGCAGCGCGTAAAGGTCCCAGGGTTCGTGCGACTGCTCCGGCTGCTTCACGCTGAACACGTAGAAGTCGTGCACCATGCGGCCATCGGGACGCAACGCCGCGTGGCGCACGACCTCGTCGGAGATCGGTAGCGCGTGCATCGTGCGGATCACGGTGCGGGCGTCGGTCCCGCGGGACGCTGCGACGGCTTTCAGGTAGTGGCGCACCGCGGAGTACAGCCCGGCCTGGATCTGCGACGGCATGGCGCCCTGCCGGGCGAGGAAGCGCCGGGAAAAGGCGCGCGTGCCGTCGTCGATGTCCCAATAGAACCCCTCGGTCAGAACGGTGCCCGCCGCGGCGGGAAGGCCTAGCCCCTTCACGTCCAGCACCGACAGGTAGAATGCCACCAGCCGCTGCGCCCCGGTTCCCACGCCGAACTCGTGCGCCTGCTTGATCGCGTTCACCGTGTCCGCCCCGGCGTTGGCGAGCGCCACGATGTCCGCGCCGGACGCCTGCGCCTGCAGGATGAAGGACGACAGGTCGCTGCTGGGGAACGGGTGGCGGGCCGAGCCGAGCACGCGCCCGCCCGCGGCACCGACAATCGTTTTGGCGTCGGCCTCGAACTGGGTGCCGAACGCATAATCGGCCGTCACCAGGAACCATGTCGTGCCCGGCCGGGTCAGTCGGCGCGCGACGCCGCCGACCTGCGCGTAGGTGTCCCACATCCATTGCACGATGTGCTCGGGCTGGCAGGCGTCGCCGGACAGCCGGGCGGTCCCGCCGGCAAACAGCGCCACCCGGTCCTTTTGCGCTACGAACGGCGCGATGGCGAGCTGGATCGCCGCGTTGGACATATCGACCAGCGCGTCCACGTGCCCGGTGTCCACCCATTCCCGCGCGATGGCGAGCGCCACGTCCGGCTTGTTCTGGTGGTCCGCGGCGATGACCTCGATCGGCATGTCCCGGCATTCGGCGGCCAAGCAGTCCTCCACCGCCATGCGCGTCGCCACGACCGACCCGGTGCCCGTCGCGTCCGAGTAAACGCCCGACAGGTCCGTCAGCACGCCCAGCTTCACCGCGGTTTCGGCCCGGGCCGCAGCATAGCCGCCGACCATGAATAGGACCGCAAGCCCCCAGCCTCGCCAACCCACGCACCACTCCCCCGCCCTGCGCCGGGATGCTCGCCCAAGGCGCGGCCGGCGGCAAGGCCGGTCGTGGCGCCTACCGGCCCGGCGCCGCGCCCGGCAGGCTCAGCAGCGGCACCGTCCCGCCGCCCAGCATCGTTCCCGGCAGCTTGCCGTCCCAGCGCCGGGCGGTCTCGTAATCGACGACGCGCGGGTTGGCGGCCACCGCCGCGCCCACCTGCTGCACGGCCGAGGCCTGCGCCTGGCCGAGCAAGGCGGTCGCCTGCGCCTCCCCTTCGGCGCGCAGCACGGCCGCTTCCTTCTCGGCGCGGGCACGCACCACGGCGGCGCGCGCTTCCCCTTCGGAGCGCGTGGTGACCGCGACGGCCTGCGCCTCCGCCTGCACCTTCGCCTGCTCGCCCTCGTAGCGGATCCTCGCGACGGTGTTCTCCGCCTGCAGGGCGTCGTTCTTCGCCCGCACCGCCGCCTCGACCGATTGGGTGAAGGCGGCGCTGTACTCGATGCGGCTCAGTTGCAGGTCCACCACCTCGATGCCGAAGCTTTGCTCCATGGCCTCCTGGATCGAGCGCCGGATTTCGTTGGCGATGCTTTCGCGCTCGGCCGAGATGCTGACCGTGTTGCGCCGGGCGAACACGCGGAGCGCGCGGTCGGCCACGATGGGGCGGAGGTTGCCGTCGATGTCCACGTTGCCCGACCGCCCGACGCTGTAGAGCAGCCGGAACACGGCGGAGGGCGGCACACGGTAGCTGAGGCCGATGCCGATCCGCACCGCCTGGTTGTCGATGGTGTAAACGTTGAGGTCCGGGGCCTGGAACGTCGTGAGGCTGACTTGCAGATAATCGACCGTTTCCACGAAGGGGGTCTTGGAATGCAGGCCTGGCCCGATGGGCGCCGTGCTCGTCACCACGCCGAACCGCCGCACCCCGGCCATTTCCGTGGGTTGCACGACGAAGAAGCTGCCGTTGACCGCGGCCAGCGCCACGATCCCGATGATCCCCAGCAGCACCCAACGGCCCAGGCGTTTGGGTGCGCCCAGGCGTGGGATGGCGGCCAACCGCGTGAGATCGCTCATGCTTGCACCTCAAGCTCCCCGTCAGGTCGATCCAGAACAGGAACGAGGAGTGCCGCTGTTTAGTCTGCGCGGGCCGGGGGCGTCAAAGCCGTCGCACGCAGCGCCACGTTGGCGACCGCGGCCACCAGGATGTTCGCCAGCACCGCCAGCAGCCCGACATAGACGGTGTAGCTTGCCCCGCCGATCACGACCGTATGCAGCGGCTTCAACCCATCCATGTAGGCGATGGCGCTCCCCCCGAAGAACCCGACGGCCCAGCCGAGCAGCAGCGCCGGCGCGCGGAACCAGTTGAAGAACAGCCCGAACACGACGGCCGGGAAGGTCTGCAAAATCCACAGTCCACCGAGCAACTGCAGGTCGAGCGCGTACTGCACCGGCGCGAACAGGATGAACAGCAGCGCGCCCAGCTTGACCAGGAGGCTGGTGATCTTGGCGACCTGCGCTTCCCCGGCATGGGTGACGCCCGGGTTGACGTAGGCCTTCCAAACGTTGCGGGTGAACAGGTTGGCGGCGCCGATGGACATGACCGCCGCCGGCACCAGCGCGCCGATGGCGATGGCGGCATAGGCGAAACCGGCGAACCAGCCCGGGAACAAGGTGCGGAACAGTTGCGGTACCGTGTCGTTCGGCGTCGCGGGCTTCACCCCCGCCGCGTGCGCCATGTAGCCGAGCAGGGCGATCAGGCCAAGCAGCAAGGTGTAGGCCGGCAGCAGGATCGCGTTCTTGCGTATCGTGTTGGCCGACCGGGAAGCGAAGATGCCGGTCAACGTGTGCGGATACATGAACGCCGCCAGCGCCGAGCCGAGCGCCAACGTGGCGTAGGGCCAGTACTGCGACGCTTTCAACACCAGCCCCGAGGGCGGAGTGGGCGGCTTCTGCGCGAAGGCCTGGCCCGCCGCCTCGAACACCGCGCCGTAGCCGCCGAGCTTGTA
>CAXTUO010000038.1:0-12717 GCA_964247175.1 uncultured Acetobacteraceae bacterium
TCGGCCGCATCCCGGGCATCAAAGGCTTTGTCGTGCTGCCTCGCAGATGGGTTGTGGAAAGAACATTCGGCTGGCTCGGCCGGTGGCGGCGTCTGTCCAAGGACTACGAACACCTGCCCGAAGTGTCGGAGGCTATGGTCACCCTCGCCATGATCCGCCTCATGCTTCATCGTGCCGCTCACCCAAACCGCAAACGGCTACCTGCTTCATAACTTCCAAAACGGGGTCTTATAACGATCAAGGCCAGCATCCACCTCAACATCTGGCGCGATAGGACTCGCCTTGGCCGGCTATTGAGTCCGCATCGGCTTCGGTTCTCGAGTCAAGCATAGCCAGCAGAGCTTGGGGCAGCGGCTCATGCAGGACCGTGTTAAACGCCTGAGACAAGCTTTCGCGCATCCACACGGCAAATGCCGCGTGGCCGACGATGTCCGCAGGGACCATTGAAAGTTCGCGAAGGGATGCCATGCCCCCTTAAAGCCTGATTGAGCTTCCGGTTCCGTTCGAACTGGTGGCCAACTGCTTTGTCAAGCCAAGTCATCAAAAGTTCGATGTCGTCATAAATGGGCGGACTCCACGATGAGGCGCGCCAAGTGCTTGCCCAGGCAGCTATGCAGCGTCTCGATCACTTTCTGGCGGTCCGACCTCGGCGTGCGCTCCAGATCGATTTGGCCCTCGTTCGCCCAGGCATGCATCAGGTCATAGCGGCGGAACAGCACGACACCTGGCATGGCCGCAACCTGCTGAAGCGCCTGCTCATAAGGCTCAACATTGCTGCTGGTCTGAAGAAAGCGGCTGAACTGCGGATCAACCAGGACGAGGTTGGCGCCGGCAGCTGTGACGGCCTCGGCGCCATCGGACAAGGTTTGGCCGAACTCGCCCGACGGAACATTGCGCACGGCCTCGACAGTTCCCGTCTGCCAAAGCACCAGGTCATAGTGACGGGCAGCCAGCTCGGATCGAAGCAGGTCGAGCATGTCGGTCGCCAGCAGGTTCCGGCCGCCGCGGACAGTGATCCTGATGTCGAGGCCCGGAATGGAGCTCCGCAGCTCCTTGGCCATCTGCAACGGGAATGCCCGCTCGGACGCAGGCCCGGTAAACAGCTTGGCTTGCAGCGGAAGCTTGCCGCCGTCCCCGAAAGCCTGGCTCGTGATCGTGCCGGGACCGAGGCTCGCCTCGGGTCCGAACATCGTTGCAGACCCGACAGCCAAGATGTCGAGGACCGCGCCGGGGTGCAGCGCGGCTGCGACTTTGGGGATGGGAGTCGCCGTGCCGGCCAGCTCATCCGCGGCCTGGCACGCCTCCGGCGGCATCATCGACATCGCCGAACCTGTGATGAACACAAGAGCAAGCAACAGGAGGCGGCCAACCGGGAAAATGCTCATATCACGCCCGCGTTACCGGATTTCGGCAAATCCGGCAACATCGTGCGGCCCACCCGTCCTTTTTGCCGATACCATGCCGCCAAGGCTCCGACCCCCACCATGGCGGCGATGCCGGTTGCGTTGACCCCGGCCTGCACGGCCCAGTCCCCGCGCTCCTCCATCGCCAGCCGCCCCAAGAACGAAAGAAAGATGCCGGCGCAGAACACGGGAAGCGAGTGCTGTCCGCACAGCACGACGGGCCAGGCAAACCACTTCTGGAGCCAGGCCGCATGAGCCGGGATGGTCCGGGACACCAACCAGGCCAGGGCGAGGATGGACAACAGCCGCATGGGGTGCAGCCCTTCCTTGTCCACCGACAAAAGAATGCGCGCCGCGTTGCCCGAAAGGTGCGCGGTGATTTCGGGGTAAGGCCAGATCAGCCACAACAGGATGATCCCCACCAGGACGACCAACACGGACACGACATCGAGGATCACCGGGCGAACCGGCACCTTGGGAGGCGCATAAGCGAGAATGGAGCCGATCACAAACAGCAGCTGCCAGGCAACCGGATTGAAATACCATCCTCCACCCGTCCACGATGGAAGATTATACCCAGTGAACCTGACCGCGACGTAAGCGGAAAGCGATAAGCCCAGCAGCAGAAGCGGCGCACGCAGCAGGGGCATCACCAATGCGAACATCGCAAGAAGCACAACGTACATCGGCAAGATATTCAGGTAAGCCGGTTGAAACGTCAGCAGCAAGGCTTCCAACATGGCCCGGTAGGGCGCTTCCGCGAGAACGTCGAGGTGGATCTCATCCAAGTACTCAGACCGGTCCAATGCCGTCGCCGAGTAGGACACTTGGGCGCTGAACACCACGAACAGGAAGATATGGGCGACATAAAGCACCCAAGCCCGCCGCAGCACGTCCGCGCCCGCGAAAAGCCACCCGTGCCGGTCCATGCTGCGGCCATAAGCCAGCCCGGCGGCATAGCCGGCGAGCAAGACAAAAATCTCCGTCGCATCGCACAGCGCGAAGTTCCGCAGGCTGAACTGCGCCAGCCAATTGTCCGGGATGTGATCCATGAAGATCCACCACAGCGCGACGCCGCGGAAGAAGTCGATCCGCAAGTCGCGGTTGGAACCGATCAGGACCATGCCGCCTCCTGCGCAACTCGGCTGCCGAGCCGACGTCACACGCAGATGGGCTTTCGTCGAGACAATGACACCCCATGCTCCGTGGATTGGCCAATCGCTCTCAGGCTGCCGGCCCGTGGTCGGTGATCCCTGCAGCGATCTGTTCGATGTCGAAGCTCGCGGGACAATTGGGGTGGCGAGTCAGCAAAAGGCTTTGCCGGCGTATGGCGTCCTGCACATGGGCATCCCGCCGGATCGTCCCAGCAAGCGGCGGCGTGCGGCCGAGGAATGCGTGGCAGGCCCGGGTCAAGGTCGCGGCCGTACGCTCGCCGGCCGCCGGGGTGCTGCACAGGTTGATCACCAAGCGCGCGTCGCCGCCCGGTCGGTCAACAGCGTGCAGCTTCATCGTCGCGTAGGCGTCGGTGAGGCTCGTCGGCTCTTCCGTCGCGAGGACCAGCAGCGTGTCCGCCCAGGCCGCCATGCGCCGCACCCCACGGTCAACGCCGGCGCCGAGGTCGAGCAGCACGACGTCGTAATGCGCGGCGGCCGAGGCGAGCGCCGACAGGATGCCCTCCAGCGCCATGGGATCGAGCGCGGCGAGGCTTCCGGAGCCGGACCGGCCCGCAACAACGTCGAATCCGCCCGGCGCGAAGCCGGCGATCGCGTCCGAAAGCGTCGCAGCCCCGGATACGACCGACCCCAGATCCAGGGATGGCATCAGCCCGAGCTGGATGTCCACGTTGGCAAGGCCGAGGTCGGCGTCGAACAACAGCACCCGCAGGCCGTTCCGCGCCATCGCATGCGCGAGCGTGATGGCGAACCAGGTCTTGCCCACCCCGCCCTTGCCGGACGCCACGGCGATGGAGCGGCCTGCCCGGTCCGGTCGTGCCTGGAACAATGGGTAGGCGCGGGCAGGCTGGGTCATGATGCGATGTCCTGAGAGGCGGGGTCCTGAGAAGCGGGCGCGCGAACGCCCGGCGGGATCGTCAAACGGCTGGCAAGCAGTTCGGGCGTCAGCGGTTGAAGCCCGTCAGCCGCGCCCGGACCGACGCCGGCCTCCGTGATGGTCAGCCCGGCGGTGGCCGCCGCCAGCACGCCGCCAAGCCGGCGGGACAGGTCGAGGCGCGTCGCGATCAGCAGGGTGGCGCCCGCTTCGGCGAACGCTGCTGCAAGCTCATGCGCTTCGGCCGGGTCAAGCCCCGCGGGCAGCGCCAGCACGGTGACGGCGCCGGCTGCGGCGGCCAAGGCCAGCAGCTCCTCGCGCGCGGACGCATCGAACGGGTCTAAGCCCGGCGTGTCGATCAGCACCGGCGTGTCCTGGCGGCGGGCCAGGGCGCGGCGGAGCGGCGCCGGGGTGCTGGCGACCACGAGCGTCAGGCCCAAGAGCCGGGTATAGGCGGCCAACTGCTCGGGCGCGCCGGCGCGCTGCCCGTCCGCGGTCACGACCAAAGGAGTCTGGCCGGCCATCACGCAGCGCGTCGCAAGTTTCGCGATTGTCAGGGTCTTGCCGGCGCCGGGCGGGCCGGCCACCAGCAGCGGGGCTGCGCCGTCGAGCGGCAGGGCGCCGAACCGCAAGGCATTGGGCAGGACCTCGGCAAGCCGGCCCGGCGCAAGTGACCTGACGAGGCTCGGCGGCACGCCGTGCCAGGCGAGCGCCGCGTCGCGCGCAGGGTCGGCCGGCGGCGGCAGCGCCGGCGGCGGCTCATCCAGCGCCGGTTCCAACGCTGCCGTGACCTCGACCCCATTGGCGACGCGGCGCGTTGACAGGATCAGCGCATCCGGACCGAGGCTGTCCCGTACCTGCGCCATCGCCGCAGTCATGTTGGGTGCATGGAAAAGCTTGAGCCGCATGGAAGGGGTTCTAGCGGCTAAATGTTGCGCGAGGGTTAAGAACCGAGGGTCGAGAACGCGGGCGCCGGACTAAATCGTGCCGACCGTCCGGATGCGCGCGCGCGGGAAGATCTCAGCCTGCGCCAGCACGGGCGTTGCCGGGCGCAGGCGCTCGACGATGGCGCGTACGTGGGAGCGTATGGGGCCGGAACAGAGCAGGACCGGCGCCTCGCCCGCCGCCGTCGCGGCCTCGAACACGACGCGGAACCGCTGCATGAACTCGCCCAGCCGGGAGGGCGCGATGGCGAGCTGCCGGTCCTCGGGCGGGCCGACCAGGCTCTCGGCGAACGCCGCTTCCCAATCGGGCGACAGAGTGACGAGCGGGATGTAGCCGCCGGGGCCGGTGTTGCTGTCGCTGATCTGCCGGGCCAGCCGGGCGCGGACGTGGCCGATGATCGCGGGGATGGCGCGGAGCTGGCCGCCGCAGGCCTCGTGGATGCCTTCCAGGATGGTGGGCAGGTCGCGCAGGGACACGCGCTCGGCGAGCAGGCCCTGCAGCACCCGCTGCACGCCGCCGACCGTGATCTGCGCCGGGATCAGGTCCGCTACCAGCTTCTGCTGCTCCCGCGGCAGCTCGTCCAGCAGCTTCGCGGTCTCGGCGTAGGACAACAGCTCGGCCATGGTTTCCCGCACGACCTCGGTGAGGTGGGTGGTGAGCACGCTGGCGGGATCGACGACGGTGCAGCCGCGGAAGATGGCCTCGTCGCGCTTCCCGGTGTCGATCCACAGGGCGGGCAGGCCGAACGCCGGCTCGGCGGTGCGCTCCCCCGGCAGTTCGGGGATGCCGCCGGCCGGGTCCATGGCCAGCAGCATGGTCGGGCGCAGCTCGCCGCGCGCCGCCTCGATCTCCTTGAGCCGGATCGAGTAGCACTCGGCGCCGAGCTGCAGGTTGTCCTGGATGCGGACCGGCGGCAGCACGAAGCCCATCTCGGCGGCGATGGAACGGCGCAGGCTCTTGATCTGCTCGGTGAGCCGCGGCCCGTCGCCGCCGGCCAGGGACAGCAGGCCGTAGCCAAGCTCAAGCCGGATGCTGTCGATGCGGAGTGCTTCGGAGATCGGCGGCTCGGACGGCACCGCCGGCGCGGCCGTCTCCGCTTCGGGGGCCACGGCCGGGTTGCGATGCCGCATCCAGGCCGCCCCGCCCGCCAGCCCGGCCAGGCCCAGGAACGGCAAGGCGGGCAGCCCCGGCATCAGCGCCAGCACCACCGCCGCCCCGCCCGCCAGCGCCAACGGTTTCGGGCTGCCGCCCAACTGCCGCATCAGCGCCGCGTCAGCCGGACCCTCGACCCCGCCCTTGGTCACCACGATGCCGGCCGCGGTGGAAACCAAGAGCGCCGGGATCTGCGACACCAGCCCGTCGCCCACGGTCAGCGTGGTGAAGGTCGCCGCCGCCTCGCTGAACGGCATGCCGTGGCGCAGCAGGCCGATGGCCAGCCCGCCGAAGATGTTGATCACGGTGATCAGCAGCCCGGCAATCGCATCCCCGCGCACGAACTTGGCCGCGCCGTCCATGGCGCCGTAGAAGCCGCTTTCCTCCTCAAGCTCCCGCCGGCGGACGCGGGCCTTGCCTTCGTCGATCAAGCCGGAGGACAGGTCGGCGTCGATGGCCATCTGCTTGCCCGGCATGGCGTCCAGGCTGAACCGCGCCGCGACCTCGGCGATGCGGCCCGACCCTTTGGTGATCACCATGAAGTTCACGACCAGCAGGATCGCGAACAGGATCACGCCGATCACCACGTCGCCGCCCATCAGGAAGCCGCCGAACGCCTGCACCACGTGGCCGGCCGCGGCCGGGCCTTCGTTGCCATGGGACAGGATCAGCCGCGTGGTGGCGACGTTCAGCGACAGCCGCAGCAGCGTGGTCAGCAGCAGCAGCGTGGGGAAGCTGGTGAAGTCCAGCGGGCGCGCCAGGAACATCGCCACCATGAGCACCAGCACGGACCCGGTGACGGACAGCGCCAGGCCCACGTCCAGCAGCATCGTCGGCAGCGGCACCACCAGCACGGCCAGCAGCGCCAACATGCCGAGCGCCAAGCCGACGTCGCTGCCGGGCACGAAACCGCGCAGGCGCTCACTGACGCCGCCGAGGGTCAGCGGAACCGCCATGCGTCAGGCGGCCTCGTGCGGATGCACGCCGAACGGCGTCACCGGATGCACGCCGAACGGCGTCACCGGAACGCCCGCCTGCGCGTAATCCCGCAGCTTGTTGCGCAGCGCCCGGATGGAGATGCCGAGGATCGTCGCGGCATGGGTGCGGTTGCCCAGCGTGTGGCTCAGGGTTTCCAGGATTAGGTCGCGCTCCACCGCGTCCATCGTCCGGCCGACCAGGCCCGAAACGCCGGGCGCGGGGGAGGGGACCGCAGCCTGGGCCGGGGCGGCGCCTGGACCCGGCACCAGCTCGATGGCCTCCGCGCCGATCTCGTCCCCTCCCGCCAGCAGGACGGCGCGGTGCACCGTGTTCTCCAGTTCCCGCACGTTGCCGCGCCAGCCATGCGCCGCAAGCAGCGCGTGCGCGGCGCGGGACAGCGGGCGCACCGGCAGGCCGTTCACGTCGGCGTAGCGGCGGGCGTAGTGGTCGGCGAGCGCCGAGATATCGCCGGGCCGCTCGCGCAGGGAGGGCAGGCGCAGGCTCACGACGTTCAGCCGGAAGTACAGGTCGTCCCGGAACCGCCCGGCGGCGATCTCCGCCGTCAGGTCGCGATTGCTGGTGGCGAGGATGCGCACGTTGACCCGCACCGGCGCCGTGCCGCCCAGCCGGTCGATTTCGCGCTCCTGGATCACGCGCAGCAGCTTCGCCTGCAGGCGCACGTCCATCTCGCTGATCTCGTCGAGCAGCAGCGTGCCGCCTTCCGCCGCCTCGAACTTGCCGGTGCGGCGGGCGACGGCGCCGCTGAACGCGCCGCGCTCATGGCCGAACATCTCGCTTTCCAGCAGGTTCTCCGGGATCGCGGCGCAGTTCAGCGCGACGAACGGCCCGGCGGCCCGGCGCGACCTGCGGTGGATATGCCGGGCCAGCACCTCCTTGCCGGTGCCGGACTCGCCGGTGATCAGGATGGACGCCTCGGACCCCGCCACCTGCTCGGCCCGGCGCACGGCCGTCAGCATGACGGGGTCGCGCGCGACCAAGGCGTGGGTTTCCCCCGACGCCGCTTCCAGGATGGCGGCGATCAGGTCGGGGTCGGGCGGCAAGGGCAGGAACTCGCGCGCCCCGTCCTGGATCGCCCGCACCGCCATGGGCGCGTCGGCTTCCATCCCGCAGGCGACGACGGGCACCACGATGCGCTCAGCAGCCAGCGCCTGCACCAGCGTGCCGATGTCATGCGGCAGCTCGACCAGCAGGAGGTCCACCTTGGCGTCGGCGCGGAGCTGCGCCAAGGCACTCCGGTCGTCGTCCGCCTGGTGCAGCTTGGCGCCGCGGGCGGCGGCGATGCGTGCGGCCTTGCCCAGCTCGCCGCCGAGGGAGCCGATGATCAGGACGTGCATCGCCGGCTACGCCCGGTCGGCCTTGACGATCTCGGTCATCGTGACGCCCAGCCGGTTCTCATCGACCATCACCACCTCGCCGCGCGCCACCAGCCGGTTGTTCACGTAGATGTCGATGGCCTCGCCCAGCTTGCGGTCCAGCTCGACCACCGCGCCCCGCCCGAGCTTCAACAGTTGGCTCACCTGCATGGTCGCCTTGCCGAGCACGGCGCTGACCGTGACCGGGATGTCGTACACCGCTTCCATGTCGCGGGGCGCGCCGCGGGACGGCGCCGGGTCGGCGAGGCCGGGTTCGGCCAAGTCCGACAACTCCAGCTTATTCGGCATGGGCCATGCTCCTTTGATGGGTGCGGGCGACGGCGACGGGTTCCAGCAGGCCGAGTTCGGTCAGGGCGGCCGTGATGGCGTGGCGGATCGCGGCCTCGTCGCGGTTCAACGAGCCGTCGGCCCAGGTCACGCGGGCGTCGCCGGGCGTGAGCGGGGCGGCGTTCAGCTCGACCGAGGCCGCCAGATCCTCGTCCAGCAGGGCCAAGTCCTCGCGCACCCCGTCCAGCACGGCGGGCGCGACGCGCACGACGATGCGCGGCTGCTGCCCAAGCGTCGGCAGCAGGTGGCGCAGCAGCGCCCGCACCTCGGCACCGCCGTGCCGCGCGCACAGCTCTGGCAGCAGCCCGGCCAGCACGGACAGGATCGTGCGCGCCGAGCCCTCCGCCACCGCGTCGGCCAGGACGCGCGCTTCCCCTTGGACGCCGGTCATGGCGGACGCGATTGCCGCGAGCGATTGGGTGCGGTCGTGCAGCGCGGACCGCTCCCATTCCGCACGCGCGGCCTGAACCGCCTCGGTGCGCGCGATCCGCTGGGCGGCCTCAAGGTCCGCCAAGGTGAAGCTGGGCGGCGCCGGCGCCGGCTCCGGAACGGGCGGCAGGTCGGCGGCCGGGGGCAGCTCCGGGTCATCGTCGAAGTCCTCGGCATACAGGATGCCGACGAAGCGGGACGCCATGCCGTCCATCATCAGGGCACCATCTCTTCGTTCTTGCCCTGGCTGATCTCGATCGTGCCCTGGGCCGCGAGCTCCTTCGCCAAGGCGACGATCCCAGCCTGCGCTTCATCCACGTCCCGCAGCTTCACCGGCCCCAGCGCCTCCATGTCCTCGCGCAGCATCTTGCCGGCGCGTTCGGACAGGTTGCTGAAGAACAGCTCGCGCAGCTTGTCGGATGCGCCCTTCAGCGCCACCGGCAGCTTGTCCTTCTCGACCGAGCGCAGCAGGATCTGCATGTTGGCCGAGGTCAGGCGCTGCAGGTCGTCGAAGGTGAACATCAGCGCCTTGATCCGCTCCGCGGCTTCCCGGTTGCGCTCTTCCAGGGCGGCCACGAAACGGGCCTCGTTCTGGCGGTCCAGGCTGTTGAAGATGTCGGCCATCACCTCGTGGGTGTCCCGCTGGCTGGAACTCGCCAGGTTCGACATGAACTCCAGCCGCAGGGTCTGCTCGACGCCGTCCAGCACGTCCCGCTGCACGCTCTCCATCCGGAGCATCCGCATGATGACCTCGATGGCGAAGCTGTCCGGCAGCAGCGTCAGCACGCGGCCCGCGTGGTCGGGCCGGACCCTGGACAGCACCACGGCGACGGTTTGCGGGTATTCGTTCTTGAGATAGTTGGCCAGCACTTCCTCTTTGACGTTGCCCAGCTTGTCCCACATGGTCCGGCCGGCCGGACCGCGGATTTCCTCCATGATCTGCGCCGCGCGGTCCGGCGGCAGGGCGCGGTGCAGCAGGCGCTCCGTGCTCGCCAGGCTGCCGAGCAGGCCGCCTTGCTGGCCGAGGCTCCTGGAGAATTCGAGGCACAGCTCCTCGACCACGCTGGCATGCACGCTTCCCAACTGCGCCATCGCGACCGATATGTCCTTGATCTCGTCCGGGTACATGGCGCTCAACAGCTTGCTGCTCTGGTCTTCTCCCAAGGCGAGCATGAGGATCGCGGCCTTTTGCCGCCCGGTGACATCCTGGAGCACATTGATCGCAGCCATCTAGCTATCCTCCGGGGTGATCCAGTTGCGCAGCATCGCCAGGCTTTCCTCCGGGTGGCTGTCCACCAGTTCAGACACGCGGCGGATGGAGGAGACGCGCATCGCGCCTTCGACGTTGGCGATCTGCATCATGTCGTCGGGCGCCGGCGCGCCGAGCGCTGCGGCGCCGCCCAGACTGCCGCCGCCCAAACTGCCGCCCAGACTGCCAGTGCCTGGGCCGCCCGGGCCTGCAAGCGCCGCGGCCAAGGCAGGCTGCGGCGCCATCGTCAGCCGCAGCACCATCGGCCGCAGCACGAACAACAGGGTCAGCAAGGCAGCGACCGCCAGGAACCCGGTTTCCGCCAAGCGCAGGATTTCGGACCGTTCCAGGCGCATCCACCCGCCGGGCACGGCCGCCTCCGGCGCGTCGGCCTCGGCGACGAAGCGCATGTTCACGACATCCACCCGGTCGCCGCGCCCCTCGTTGAAGCCGATGGCGCCGCGCACCAGGGTGGCGATCCGAGCCAGCTCGTCCGGCGTGCGCTCGACATAGCTAAGCGTGCCGTCGGGTCCGCGCACGGCCGCGCCGTCCACCATCACCGCCAGGCTGATCCGCCGCAACTGCGGCTGCTCGCGCACCAGGGTGCGGACGGTTTTGCTGATCTCGTAGTTGGTCGTTTCTTCCTGCTTCTGCTCCTGGGACCCCGCCGGGTTGGCGCCGGCGTCGGCATTCGGCAGGTTGTTCTGCACGGAAACGCTCGCCGCGGTTTCGGTCGTGCGGCTGTTGCCGGTCGTGCTCTGCTGGCTGCGCACCACCTGGCCGTCCGGGTCGTAGCGCTCCTGGGTTTCCCGCACCTGGTCGAAATCCAGGTCGATCGCCGCTTCCGCCCGGACGCGGCCGGGACCCAGCGTGCGCTCCAGCATCTCTTCGACGGCATGGGACAGGCGCTGCTCGGTCGCGCGCTTCATTTCCTCGGAGGACTGCGCGGCGCTCACGGCATCCGTCGGCTGCCCGGCCCGCGCCAGCAGGTTGCCGCGGCTGTCCACGACGGCGATGTTCTGCGGACGCAGGCCCGGCACGGCGGCGGCCACCACGTTCAGCACGGCCTGCGTTCCTTCCCGGTCCAGCCGCGCGGCGCCGGCCATGGTCAGCACGACGCTGGCCTGCGCTTCCTGCCGGTCCCGGGCGAACGGCTCGCGCTTTGGCAGCACCAGATGCACCCGGGCCGCCTTGATGCCCTGCAGCATGCGGATGGTGCGGGACAGCTCGCCTTCCAGCGCCCGGGTCTGGTTGATGCCCTGCTGGAAGCCGCTGGCCGTCAGGTTGTCGCTGCGGTCGAAGATCTCGTAGCCGATGGAGCCTCCGGACGGCAGGCCTTCTTTCGCCAGCAGCATCCGGGCACGGGCCACCTGATCCGCGGGCACGAGGATACGGGTGCCGCCGGCCTCGATCTGGCGCGGGATGCGGGCGCGGTCCAGTTGATCGACGACCTGCCCAGCTTCCCGCAACTCAAGGTCTGCATACAGCAGCGCCATCGGGCCTTCGCCCCCGCCGCGGACCATGAGGAGTCCTAGCAGGCCGAGCGAGACCAGCGCCACCGCCGCCATCGCCCCCAGCTTCTTCGCGCCGAGCGAGCGCAGGCTTTCCAGTAGCGCCGTCATCGAACCCGCCCGCCTCGCCTTCGCCGTTGCCGAAATGCCATGGGCGCAGGATGCACCCAGACATCTTCCGGAAAGGTTAATAACCCGGCAGAAATTGCCGAGCTAGGCGAAAGACAATTTATGGCGCAAGCGACTGCACCGCCGACAGGTCCACCTTCAACGCGCCAAGCTGCACCTGCAGCGCGTTGCCGGACTTCTGCACGCCGGTCGCCGTGCCGGTGACGGTGAATGGCAGGTCCTGGGCCGTGCCGCCCACTTGGCCCTGAACGACCGTGCGATACGCGCCGTCCGGCACGGTGTTGCCCCCGTTGTCCGTGCCGTCCCAGGACCAGGTGTTCTGGCCCGGCTGGCTGCTGACCACCGCGTCCCGCAGCTTCGCGCCGGAGGCCGAGTAGATGCCGATGCTGACCGGCTCGGCGGACGTGGTGTTGAACTGCACGGCGCCCTTGCCGTCCTGCAAGGCGATGTGGTCGGAGGTCACGCTCACGGGCTTGCCGACCAGGGACGAGGACTGCAGCACCTCGCCGCCTTGGGTGAGCTGGATGAGCTGCGTCAGGCTCGTGTTGGTGGCGATCTGCTGCTCGACGCTGGAATACTGGACCAGTTGGCTGGTGAACTGGTTGGTGTCCATCGGGCTGGTCGGGTCCTGGTTCTGCAACTGCGTCATCAGCAGCTTCAGGAAATCGTTGTAGTTGCTCGTCAGCGATGCTTGGGCGCCACCCGTGGCGGAGGTGGTTGACGCGGCGGCAACGGTCGGTGACGTGATGCTGGAAGAGGTCGTGAGGGCAGGAGGTGTGAGGAGGGAAGAGTCCATGGGTGCTGTCCTTTCAAGCCGTGATATCGACGCCAGCCCGGCGGAATGCCGCCGGCCCGGTTGTGGATTCGTTGGAGGAACTCGCGGTTCCGTTCGTGGCGAAGCGGCCGGATTGCGCCTGCCCCGGCCGATGCTGCCCGTGCCCGCTCTCGGCATTGGACTGCGCCGCCGTTCCGCCGGGCATTGAGGAAGCAGGCGTCGGGGCGTCGGGCGGCGCAAGATGGAACTGCAGCGTGCGCTCGGTGGGCGGCACCCCGGCGAGGTCGAGCGCGCGGTGGAGCTGCGGCTGGTCGCGCAGCAGCAGGAGCAGCGTGTCCGGCTTCTCAACCTTGAGGTCCACCCGGGCGCTGCCGTCCGG
>CAXTUO010000039.1:0-12521 GCA_964247175.1 uncultured Acetobacteraceae bacterium
AGGCCTCAGTCACAATAGGAGGGCGCCCGCCCGCCATAACTCCATGTCAACTTGTCGGGCCGAGGTTGCGATAGTGATCCGCATCGACCCAGTGGGCGGCAACATCGATTACCGCCGCTGGCCGCCGGCACCTGACGGCACGAGCTTTTACTGGGCCAGCTTGAACGAGGCGGAGCGCTCCGTGTCGCTGGCCCTCCACACGCCGGGAGGACGGGAGATCGCCCAAGCACTGATCACCGCGCCGGGTCCGGATGCCGGCATCCTGCTGACCAACCTGCCCGCTGGCGGCTGGATGGACAGCGCCACCCTGTCCGCGCGGCGGCTCGACCTGATCACCCTGCGCCTGACCGGCAACCATGACGGCAGCGCCGTGGTGGACCACGGTGAGCTGGATTTCGAGGGCGGCTGCGCCGGGCATTGCCTGATCACCCAGCTCGACGACGTCCAGGATGTCGCGCAAACGGGCTGGCTGGCCGACCTGGCCCCGCGTGCCCGCATCGCGGTGCAGACCAGCAGTTACGAAGGCGGAGATCGGCGCCGATGTGCTCATCATCGACCTCGAGGACGCGGTGTCGCCGGACGACAAGCTGAAGGCGCGGGCCACGGCGATCGAGTACCTGTCCGGGGCCGCGGGCCAATGGAACGTCCAGGGCGCTCCGCATCAACGGCCTCGACACCCAGGCCGGCATCGCCGACCTCCACGCCTTGCTGGCGTCGGGCGCCGTCCCGGACTACCTGGTGCTGCCCAAGACGGAAAGCCCGGGGCATCTGCTCATCCTGGACCGCTTGCTCACCGCGGCGGGGCGCGACACCCGGCTGGTCGGGCTGATCGAAAGCGCCCGGGGCCTGGCCGCCGTCGAGCCGACCGCGGCGGCGACGCCCCCGGCTGTTCGACCTGATGCTGGGCAGCGCCGACATGGCCGCCGACCTCGGCACCGCGACCGCCTGGGCGCCGCTCGCGGCAGCGCGCAGCCGCCTGGTGCTCGCCTGCGCCCTGGCCGGGGTGACGCCGATCGACTGGCCGTTCTTCGACGTGCACGACATGGACGGCCTGTCGCGGGAAGCGGCGGACACGGTGGCGTTCGGCCTCCCGGCCAGGGCGGCGATCCATCCCGGCCAGGTCGGACCCACCAACCAGGCGCTGACGCCGACCGGCAAGGCGGTCGAGCACGCCCGCGCCGTTCTCGCCGCCGACACGAAGGGTGTCGGGGTCGTCGATGGCCAGATGATCGACGAGGCCGTGGCGCGCAAGGCACGCCGCACGCTGGCGGCTGTTGGCCAGTGATCCATCTGCAGCCGCGCGATCCCCGGGCGTCGCGGGACTGGCCGGGCCGGGCCGCAGCCGCCCGTTGGCGCAACATCCCACGCAAACCGTCCGTCAAACCGCAAACCCGAAGGAACCCGCCGCATGGAAACCCTGCTGCCTGCCTACAAGACCGTGGGCGAGCGCCGCTACCGTGAGACATCCGGCCTGTATTGGAAAGGCTTCGTGGAAGGCGACGTGTTCGAGCATCGCCCCGGCCGCACGGTGCTGGATGTCGATAACACCTACTTCACCCTGCTGGCGCTGAACGTGCAGCAGGTCCATTTCGACGCCGCGTATGCGGCCAAGACGGAATGGAAGAGGATGCTGGTGGACAGCACCTTCACCCTGGCTCTGCTGACCGGCATGAGCGTTCGCACCGTCAGCGCCAAGGTCGTGGCCAACCTCGGCTGGGACAAGGTGAAGGCGACCCACCCGGTGTTCGCCGGCGACACGCTTTATGCCGAGAGCACAGTGCTGAGCAAGCGCGAGTCCAAGAGCCGGCCGACCCAGGGCATCGTCACCGTGTCCACGCGCGGCCTCAACCAGGACGGCAAGGAGGTGATGAGCTTCAAGCGCACCATGCTCGTGCACCGCCGCGGGCACTCCCCGGAAGAGGCTGCCAGCTACTGATCCTAACCACCAATCTACGAACTGATCTCCACAACGGCACGGGAGCGCCTGGCATGGGCACCGCCTCCCTTTTCATCCCACCGACCAAGCCGGCCCGGCAGGACGCCAGTGACGCATGTGCGCTGAGCCGGCGCGCTTCCACCACAGAAGGATCCCAAGGATGCCAACCAGCGCCATCGACTCCCTTGTCTTCCGCAACATCTTCGGCAGCGCGGCGCTGCACGAGGTGTGGTCGGACGAGTTCCGGACGCAGAAATACCTCGATTGGGAGGCGGCCCTGGCCCGCGCGCAGGCCTCGCTCGGCGTCATCCCGGAGGAGGCGGCGGCCGAGATCACCCGGGTTTGCCGGGTCGAGAACATTGACTTCGCCCGCTACGCCAAGGACACGCTCACCATCGGCTACCCAGTGCTCGGCGTCGTCCACCAGATCGCGGACCTGTGCCAGGGTGACGCGGGCAAGTACTGCCATTGGGGCGCCACCACCCAGGACATCACCGACAGCGCGACGGTCCTGCAGATCAAGGCGTCGTTCGACATCATGGCGCGCGATCTGGACCGGGCCATCGCGGCCACGGCGAAGCTGGCGCGGGAGCACCGCAGCACGCCCATGGCCGGGCGCTCCAACCTGCAACAGGCGGTGCCGATGACCTTCGGCTTCAAGATGGCCCGGCTCCTGGCCACCCTGCTGCGCCACAAGCAGCGGCTGGCCGAGATCCGCCCGCGCATCGAGGTCGTCGAGTTCGGCGCCGCCGTCGGCACGCTGGCCTCGCTCGGGACCGAGGGCCTGAAAGTGCAGGAAGCGTTGGCGCGCGAGCTGGGCCTGGCACAGCCCGAGATCGCCTGGCACACCGAGCGCGACCGCATCGCCGAGGCCGGCTGCTTCCTCGGCCTGCTCACGGGCACGCTGGCCAAGTTCGCCACCGACCTCAAGCTGATGATGCAGACGGAGGTGGGCGAGGCAGCCGAGCCGTTCGTCGCCAACCGCGGCTCCTCCTCCACCATGCCGCAGAAGCGCAACCCGATCTCCTGCTGCTACATCCACGCCTGCGCGGCCTCCGTGCAGCAGGGGGTCGCGGCGCTGCTCGACGCCATGGTGGAGGACCACGAGCGCGCCACCGGCCCGTGGGAGATCGAGTGGATCACCCTGCCGGACGTGTTCACCCTGGCCGGCGGCGCGCTGTCCCAGGCCTGCTTCGTGCTGGAGGGCCTCGAGGTGCACGCCGACCGGATACGCGCCAACCTCGACATGACGCGCGGGCTGATCGTGTCGGAAGCCGTGATGATGGGATTGGCGCCCAAGCTGGGCCGGGACAAGGCACACGACGTGCTTTACGCGATCTGCCACGACCCGGCGATGGGCGAGAAAAGCCTCGCCGACCTGCTGCTGGCCCGCAAGGACGTGATGGCGGAGCTGTCCAAAGACGAAATCCGCACCCTGACCGACCCGGAACGTTACCTCGGCCTGTCCGCGGCCATGGTGGACCGCGTGCTGCAGCGGGCCGGGTGACGCGGCAGGAGGCCGCCCGCCATGCCCGGCGTGATCCTGGGCGCGCTGCTGCCGGTCATCGTCACCCTGGCGCTCGGCATGCTGGCCGGGTGGCGCCGCGACGAGGACACGGCGGCGGCCCTGAACCGCATCTCGCACCCGGGTGACCTTGGGTTGGCGTTGACCCGCCCTCCGCCGCCCGATGAGCGCCGCGCCCGCCAGCACCTCGGCCTGGTCCGACCTCGCCGTCCAGCAGGGCTGTCCCGACGCCGGAAGCATCCTCGCCCGCTGTTTGTCGTCGGGCTCGCCGTATAAGCCGCCGCTGTTGCTGCTATACGGCACGGGCGGCCATGCGGAGAGGCATTGGCGTACAAGTCAGGCCAAAACCCACGATATCAGCGTGTTTGCCGAAACATTCATCCGACTATCCAACAGCTTGCGGATTCATGCACCAACGCCCAGTTTTGACGCATCTACCCGGCACCCTTATCATAGCCGGCGGCTCCTCCGGCATCGGACGATGCACCGCCGACCTTTTCGCGCGGCACGGTTGGCGCGTGGGGCTGATTGCCCGGGGCGAGGCTGGACTGGCGGCAGCCGCCGCGGCCTTGAGGGCGGCGGGCCTGCAGGTCGCCGTCGCTGCTGCCGACGTGACAAGCAGCACCGCCTTGCGGGACGCTGCCGACGCGATCGTCGCCGAGCTTGGGCCGCCGGATGTTTGGATCAACTGCGCGGGCAACGGGGTTTACGGCCGGTTCACCGTCATACCCGAAGCGCAGTTCGAACGGGTGACTGCCGTGACCTATGGCGGCACGGTGAACGGCTGCCGCGTTGCCCTCGCATTGATGGCGCCGCGGGGGCAAGGCACGATCGTGAACGTGTGCTCCGCAACCGCTTTCCATGGCTTGCCCTTGATGACCTCCTATGCCGGCGCGAAAGCAGCCGTGCGGGGCTTTGGCCAGGCGTTGCGGGCGGAGCTGCGGATGGAGCGCAGCCGCATCCGCGTCAGCACGGTGTTTCCGCCGGCGGTGAACACGCCGTTCTTTTCCCATTCCGTGTCCCACATGGGCTGGCCTGCGCGCCCCGTCGCCCCGGTTTACCAGCCGGAGGTGGTGGCCGCCGCCATCCATCTCGCCGCGATGCGCGGCCGGCCGGAGATGGTGGTGAGCGGCACGGCCGCCGCCTTCTCGATCGCCGCCCGCGTTTCGCCGCGGCTGATCGCTTTCGCGATGACCCGCCTAGGCTTCGACGGCCAGCTCACCCACGACCCGGAGGTGGCACGGCTGGAGCAGCCGACGCTGGCCGCCCCGTCGGCCGAGGCGTGCCCGGTTCATGGGCCGTTCGGCCGCCGCGCCCGGCAGCGCAGCATGCAGGTATGGCTATGCCGGTACGGATGGACGCTGCTTGGCATCGGGCTGCTGGCCGGGGCGGCGGCGGCGTGGGTCACTCGCGGGCCAGTGCTTCTGTAGCGAGCCACACCTGCTCCGCCAGCGCCGCGTCGAGCGCGCGGCCGTTGGGCCGAACGACCCGCCGCTGCTTCACGTAGGCGCCGGTGATCGTTCCGAACTCCGCCGACAGCGCCACGTGCAGCGGGGTGTCCGCGCCCTGCTCCTCCGTCAGCAGGAAGGGCGCCATGATCCGCCACGCCAGGCCGATGGGTCCGGAAGCCCGCACCAAGCCCGTGGCCACGGCGCCCGGATGGACCACGTTGGCCACGATGCCCGCATCCTGAAGCCGCTGCGCCCAGCCGAGGGTCGCGATGGTCAGCGCGAGCTTGGACTGGCCGTATGAGCGCACCATCCCCCAGCGGCCCCGGCCTTCCAGGTCCGCCGGGTCGATCCGCGCACGGTCGGACGTGGACGACCCGATGTTGACGATGCGCGCCGCCGCCCCGCTCCGCGCCGCAGAGCGCAGCGCCGGGACCAGGGCGCGCGTGAGGACGAAGGGCGAAAGGTGGTTGACGGCGATGACGCGCTCATGCCCCTCCGCCGTTTCCTCGCGGCGCGTGCGGAACACGCCGGCATTGTTCACCAGCACGTCGATCGCGGGATGGCGCGAGCCGATCAGCATGCCGACGTCGCGCGTGGCGCCGAGCGACGAGAGATCGGCGATCAGCAGGTCGATCCGGGCCGAAGGCGCCTGCGCGCCGATCCAGGCCACCATGCCCTCGCCGCGCTGGCGGTCGCGCCCCACCGCGACCACCGTATGCCCGGCCCGGGCCAGGCCAAGCGCGATCCACCGGCCGATGCCGCCGGTTGCACCTGTCACGACACTGACCGGCATGCGGGGACTCCTGCGGCCAGGCGGTCAAACGCGGAACACGTAGCCTACGCTGCCGTCCCGCTCGATGTCGGGCGGAAAGGATGCGTGCTTGTCAGCGTAGTACCTGGCCCGGTGGTCGCCGTCGCTCAGCAGGTTGTAGGTCAGGTAAAGGATGCGCCGCGGCTTGGCGGTGAAGTTCGGCTTGGACGCGTGCGGGACGAAGCTGTCGAAGAAGACGGCGTCGCCCGGCTCGGTGGGAACGGGGCGCAGCTCCAGCCCGGCCTCGTCCAGCGGGTTCCATTCTTCGCCGATCAGCCCGTCGCGATGCCGGCCCGGAACCATCTCCAAGCAGCCGTTCTCCAACGTCGCGGCATCGAGCGTCACCAGCGCGGTGACGAACAACGGCGCATACCGCGACCACCCGGCCTGCTGGTCCTGGTGCGCCTTGAAGCCGGGGGCGCCCGGCATCTTGAAGTTGACCTTCTCCTTGAACAGCGCGACCGGGCCGCCCATCAGCCCCGCCACCCAGCGCGACGGCAGGGCGCCGCCCCGGATCACGCGGTCAAAGCCCGGGTGGAACGGGCAGAAGTTCTCGATCCGCTGGATCACCCGGTGGCCCGGCTCGGTCAGGCTGTCCTCGTGGTACACCCAGTGCCGGCCCGGCTGCTCCGGGGCCGTTTCCAGCTCCTCCGTCCAGCGGAGCAGGTCGGCCGTCTCCTCCGCGCCGAAGAAGCCGGGCACGACGAGGTAGCCGTCCCGCGCCATCGCGGCGCACTCGTCCGCCGACGGATCGCGGCGGCTGGCGGGCACGGGCATCCGCATCGCCGCGCTCACGCCGTCAACTCCGGCAGCAGCGCCCTGGCCTTCGCGACATCCTCGGGAAAGTCGATCTCGGTCCATGGCAGGCCGCTGATGTCCTCGAACCCGAACCGGCCGTGCGGGCTGGCCAGGATCATGTCCCGGATCGGCTCCTCGTACTCCATGGCCCGCCGGCCCGATGCCACGTACTCCTCGGCCCGGTCCGCAAGCTCGGCGGCGCTGCCGGGCGTGAAGCGGAAGAAGCCGACGGACTCGCCGTGCCATTGGTGCGGGGCCGTCGGCCGCTTGTGGAAATCAACGATCCGGCCATCGTGGATGCACAGCTTGACCGGCTCGTCCCCCGGCTCGATGTCCCGGTCCAGCAGCAGGCAATCCGCCTTCGCGCTGCCGAGCAGGCGCGCCATGAGCCGGTCGTCGTACAGCACGTCCGCATCCATCAGGAGAACGGGCGCGCCGCTCCGCAGCACGCTCCGTCCGGCCCAGAGCGAAACGACGCTGCCTTCCCGGAAGTCGGGGTTCTCGATCACCTGGACCGGCGGGCCGGCATCCATGGCGGCCAGCGCGGAGCGGAGATGCCCGGCCGCGAAGCCCACGACCACGCTGACGGAAGCGACGCCGGCGCGGCGCAGGATGGCGACATGGCGGGCCATCAGGCTGCTGCCGCCGAAATCCAGCATGGCCTTCGGCTTGCCGGGCGCCAAGGCGCCAAGGCGCCGGCCGACGCCGGCTGCCAGGATCAGCGCGTGGATGCCGGCCATGCCGGGGTTGCTCGCCAACATGGCCTGCCTCCGCTACAGGTTGTCCCGCCGTTGCCTTAAAGGCACCATTCCAACAATTGGGTCAACCGCCCGCCCGAAGCAGGAACGCCGCCGTGCCACATGACATCCAACCCTCGGCATCGCGCCGTGCTCCCGGCGCTTCCCGCCCCCGCCGCCTGCGCTCGCTCCTGCTTTCGCCGGACCTCGCCTTCATCATGGAAGCCCATAGCGGCCTTTCCGCCAAGATCGTGGAGGAGGCCGGCTTCCCCGGCGTTTGGGCGTCCGGGCTGTCGATCTCGGCCATGCTCGGGTTGCGCGACAGCAACGAGGCATCCTGGACGGAGGTCCTGGACGTGCTGGAGTTCATGGCCGACGCCACGACCCTGCCGATCCTCGTCGATGGTGACACCGGCTACGGAAACTTCAACAACGTGCGGCGCCTGGTGCGCAAGCTGGGCGAGCGCGGCATCGCCGGCGTCTGCATCGAGGACAAGCTGTTCCCCAAAACCAACTCCTTCCTGGGCGAGCGCCAGCCGCTGGCGGACACGGCGGAGTTCTGCGGCCGCATCCGCGCCGGCAAGGACGCGCAGGCCGACGACGACTTCTGCATCGTGGCCCGCACCGAGGCGCTGATCTCCGGCCACTCCCTCGACGAGGCGCTGCGCCGGGCCGAGGCGTACCACGCCGCGGGCGCCGACGCGATCCTGGTGCATTCCAAGCGGGCGGATGCGGGCGAGATCGCCGGGTTCATGCGGCGCTGGGACCGCCGCTGCCCGGTGGTGATCGTGCCCACCATGTACTACGCGACGCCGGCCAGCGTCTTCCGCCAGGCCGGCATCTCCATGGTGATCTGGGCCAACCACCTCGTCCGCGCCTCCATTTCCGCCATGCGGGACGCGGCGCGCAGCATCGCCGCCAGCGAGTCGCTGGCGGAGGTGGAGGACCGGGTCGCCTCCGTGCGGGACATCTTCGGCCTCACCGGCAACGACGAGCTGGAAGAGGCAAGCCGGCGCTACCTCCCGGCCAGCCGCAACGTCCGCGGCATCGTGCTCGCGGCCTCGCGCGGCTCTGCACTGGAGGATGCTACGGCGGACCAGCCGAAGTGCATGCTGGACGTGCGGGGCAAGCCGTTGCTGCACCGCCTGCTCGCCACGCTTGGCGAGGGCGGGGTGGGCGACGTGACGGTTGTGCGCGGCTACCGCAAGGAAGCGATCCCCGCCGACGGCATCGCCGTCGTGGACAACGACGACTACGCCGCAAGCGGCGAGGCCGCCTCGCTGGCCTGCGCCGCGTCGAAGCTGCAAGGCGAGACGGTGGTCGTGTACGGCGACGTGCTGTTCCGCCGCTACATCCTGGACGGGCTGCTCGAAACCGGCGCCGACATCACCGTCGTGGTCGATTCGGGCGTGCGCGCCGCCGCCAACCGCCGCGACCTCGTGGGCACCGACCGGCGGGACGACGGCTCCTACCATGCCGATGCCGTGGCGCACCTCACCGCGGTTGGCGCCGACCCGGCAACCGCATCCGGCGAATGGATCGGGCTGATGCACCTGAGCGCCCGGGGCGCCGAACTGGTGCGCGAGGAACTGGCCGCGATGGGCGCGGAAGGCGTGCTGGCGGCGGCCGACCTGCCTGCGCTGCTGGAACGCCTGATGCGCCGCGAGCCGGTCGCCGTGCACCACGTCCGCGGGCACTGGCTGGACGTGGACACGCCGGCGGACCTGGCCGAAGCACGGAACTTCTCGGGATGATCGAGGCGGGCGCCTTTCTCCAGGCGGCCGGGCAGGCCGGGATCGCCTTCTACAGCGGCGTGCCGTGCAGCTTCCTCACCCCCCTCATCAACCGGACGCTGAGCGACCGCTCGCTGCGCTACGTCGGCGCCGCGAGCGAGGGGGAAGCCGTGGCCATCGCCGCGGGGGCCTGGCTGGCCGGGCGGGAAACGGCCGTGATGTGCCAGAACTCCGGGCTTGGCAACGCCGTCAACCCGCTGACGTCGCTGAACACTCCGTTCCGCATCCCGACGCTGCTGATCGTCACCTGGCGGGGCCAGCCGGGCTTGCGGGACGAGCCGCAGCACGAGCTGATGGGCCGCGTCACCCAAAGCTTGCTGGAGCTCATGGAGCTGCCTCACCGCCGCTTCCCCCGCGACGCCGCTTCGCTCGGCCCGGCGCTGCAGGAAGCGCGCGAGGCCATGGCCCGAACCGGGCTTCCGTTCGCGTTCGTCGTGGAAAAGGGCGGCCTGGCCGACGAGGCGCTGGATCAGGCGCCGCTCGCCGCCTCGCCGCGGGGACGGCGCACGGAGCTCGGCGAAGGCGGCGAGCGGCCGTCCCGCTTGGCGGTCCTTGAGCGCGTGCTCGCCGCCGCGCCTTCGGATGCGCCGATCGTGGTGACAACGGGCAAGGCCGGGCGCGAGCTGTTCACCCTGGCCGACCGGGACCAGCATCTTTACCAGGTCGGCTCCATGGGGTGTGCCGCCCCGATGGGCCTGGGCATTGCCTTGACGACCGGGCGGCGCACGGTTGTGCTGGACGGCGACGGCGCGGCGCTGATGAAGCTCGGCAGCCTGGCGACGATTGGCGCCTACCGGCCGCCCGGGCTGCTGCACGTCATCCTGGACAACGGCGTGCACGACTCGACCGGCGGCCAGGCGACGGTTTCGCCCAACGTGGATTTCGCCGCAGTGTCGCTGGCCTGCGGCTACGCCCACGCCTTTGCTTGCGACAGCGCGGCCGGCTTTGCCGAAGCGTTCGCCCAGGCCTTGGCCGTGACCGGGCCCGCGCTGCTGCACGTCCGCATCCGGCCGGGTTCGCTGGAGAAGCTCGGACGGCCGACGATTGCCCCGCACGAGGTGGCGCAGCGGTTCCGCGCTTTCCTGCGTCAGGCGGCGGGTTGACCGGGGCCGTGCGCGAGCATGAAGGCGTCCACGGCACGGAGGGCGCGTGCGATGTCGTCGGGACCGATGGCGCCGATGCAGCCGATGCGGAAGCTGGGCTCGTGCGTCAGCTTGCCCGGGTAGATGACGATGCCGCGCGCGTGCAGGAAATCGTAGAAGGCCTCGAACTGGAACCAGCCGCCCGGCGGCATGCGGAAGGTGACGATGACCGGCGCCTGCAGCGCCGGGCTTACGTAGGGGCGGAAGCCGTGCGCCTGCATCCCGCGCACCAGGAGGTCGCAGTTGCGGCGGTAGCGGGCGTTGCGGGCCGCCACCCCGCCCTCCGCGTCCAGCTGGTCGAGGGCCGCGGACAGCGCGGCGACGACCTGGACCGGCGGCGTGAAGCGCCATTGCCCGTTGCTCTCGAACCCGCGCCATTGGTCATGGAGGTCCAGGCTCAGGCTGGTGGCGTTGCCGGCGCAGGTCGCGAGGTGCCGCCGGGCGGCGATGACGAACCCCAGCCCCGGCACGCCTTCCAGCCCCTTGTTCGCCGAGCCGACCAGCGCGGCGAAGGGCGTGCGTGCCCCGTTGATCGGCATCGCGCCGAACGAGCTCATCGCGTCCACCAGCAGCCGGCGGCCGGCGGCCCGCACGCGGTCGGCAATCGCCTCCAAGGGGTTCAGCAGCCCGCTGGTGGTTTCGCAGTGCACGAGGGCCACGTCCGTGACGGCCGGGTCCGCGGCGAGCGCCCCGGCCACCGCGTCCGGCGCAATCGCCTCATGCTCCGGCGCTTCGACCGTCGCGTGCGCCAGGCCGAGGCGGTGCGCCATGGCGGCGATGCGGCGCCCGTATGCGCCGTTGACCAGCACCAGCAGCTTGCCGCCGCGCGGCACCAGCGTCTGCACCGCCGCCTCGACCGCGAAGGTGCCGCTGCCCGGTACCGGCACCGCAACATGCGTGTCCGCCACGCCGGCCAGCGCCGCCAGCCGGGCGCGCACGCCCTCGCTGAGCGCGGTGAAGTCGCCGTCGCGCGAGCCCCAGTCCCGTCCCAGCGCCGCCCGCGTCCGGTTGGAGGTGGTGAGCGGCCCGGGCGTGAGCAGGAGGGAGGGCGGAGGAGCGGTCATCCCCGATGCCTAAGCATCATCCGGCGGAGCATGTCCACGGAGAAAGCGGAGCTTTGCTCCACGGAGAAAGCGGAGCTTTGCTCCACGCGCAGCCGGCAAGATGATGCGTCCTCAACGACTTAGGCAGGCATCCGTGGCACAAGCCACGAACGCCTGCTTGGCCCGAACGGCGGCCGGAGGCCACGCGTGAAGCTCGGCGCCCTTCTGGGCGGCATCGTCGGCGTTGCGCTCGCCGCCTGGCTGCTGCGGAGCTACGGCACGGAGCGGATACTGGGTCTGCTGGGCCAGGCCGGCTGGCTCGGCATTGCCGCCGTGGTCGCGTTCCACCTCGTGCAGGTCGTGTGCTCCGCCGCCGCCTGGCGGGCGATTGCCGGGCCTGCCGGGCCGCAGCCCAGCCTGCGCGACTTCGTGGCGCTGCGCTGGATCCGGGAAGGCGTCAACAACCTGCTGCCTGTTGCGCAGATCGGGGGAGAGTTCGTCGCGTCCCGCCTACTGCAACGCCGGGGCGTGCCGCTCGCCTCCGCCATTGCCGGGTCGGTCGCCGACCTCACGATCGAGGTGGTGACGCAGGCCGCCTTTACCTTGCTGGGCCTGGGCCTGCTGCTCGGCAGCGTCGGCGGCGGCAGTGTCGCGGGCTCCATCGCGAGCGGGCTGGTGGTTGCAGTGTTGGCCGTGGCCGGCCTCCTGGGCGCGCAGTGGCTCGGCGTTTCCAAGCTCATCGAGAAAGGGCTGGTGCGGCTGGCGCGCGCCTTGGGATGGGCCGGCCCAGCGCAGGCGGAGGGCCTCCACGAGGCGCTGATCGCATGTTATCGCGCACCCTCGCGCGTCGCGCTGGCAACGGCGTGGCACATGGCGTCCTGGCTGTTGGGCGGCATCGAGGTGTGCCTGGCCCTGCACTTTCTCCGCCATGATGTGGGTTTCGGGCCCGGCCTGGTCATTGAAAGCCTCGGCCAGGCCCTGAAAACGGCAGGGTTCGCCGTGCCCGGTGCGCTCGGGGTGCAGGAGGGCGGCTACGTTGTCGTCTGCCAGCTCTTTGGCTTGGCCCCGGACGTCGCCATCGCCCTGTCCCTGATGAAGCGGCTGCGCGAGGTGGCGCTCGGCGTGCCCAGCCTGGTCGCCTGGCAACGCTTGGAGGCACGGCGTTCCCTGCCGGAGGCGGTATCGTGAGCGGCAGTTCCTGGACCCATCTCGCGGTCCGTCCCTTGGTCCGGCTGATGATCGGCAGCCGGGTGACGCCCAACCACCTGACCACGCTGCGCCTGCT